>JBCDFY010000282.1:0-8585 GCA_039176995.1 Bacteroidota bacterium | reverse complement strand
CTCCTTTATAGTGACAAATAAACTTTAAGTTCAACAAGAAACTCATGAGTGAATTACCAAACAAAACAGGGAAGAAATTTCGGCCGCTTAGAATGATTTTCTTATTCTTTGTCGGATTATTTATCATCCACTTTGGATTAAAAAGTGTGGGTGTGGATACGATGAAAAGAAGTGAAGAAGTGAGTTGGCTGGATCGCTCAAATGGTCCAGAAGCTCCTATCTCGCGCCATGATTTGAGTGATGCGGAAAGAGACCGTAGAGTAGATGCTGTTTTGGATAATATTGCAGTGCAATTTGCGGAAGATAAGCGCAAAAATAGAACGTCGAGCAAGCGTGAATTGCGAAAAAAGGGCTTGAACAGCGACGAAGCAGAATATTATCAAGATTTGCAACAACGTGAAGCGGATGACCGTGGAATGTCTGCTTCCGATTGGGTCAATACAGTACAAACTTCCTACAAAACTTACAAAACTGTACAGTCTATTTTTGATCGAGTAGATGGCAACAAAGGAGAGGAAATGAATAATGGCGAAATGAATGATATTCTCTCCGATCCTGAATTGCGAGATATTACTTTTTCTGATATTGAAAAGACTTTCAACATTGCACGTCCTACGATAGAAGCCTTTGCGAGGAGGGGTGGTGGTGCACTTAATGATTGGGCGACTTTTGTAGATCAGAATAAAAAACGAGACTATTAGATAGAAGAGGCGAGACTGGATTACCTTTACAAAAGCATTACTATACTTCTTTTTCCATTTGCTCAAAAATGCAAACAGCTAATTTAGCAAAGGCGGGCAATTTTCTGTTAACGGAAGACTTAATGGAATCTGCACTGCTTGCTCCTACAAAATTAGCAATATCTTCATAAGACCAATTCATCTTCTTCTTCATGGTTTTGAAGCGTTTCTGCCACTCCATCTCTGACTTTTCTATTAGTTTTTCCTTTACAAATTCATAAGTACTTTCCTCTATCTTGGATCGGTGTACCAGTTCTACAAACCGAAGAATTTCATCATATTTAGTGCAAAATAGATTCGTTTTGCGAACCTCTCTTCTGACTTGATTCGCCACCAAATCAAATCCAGATTTAAAAATGGTTGCCTTTTTTTCATCTGGAAGTTTGGAATACCATTTAGCATAAGCAA
Organism: Bacteroidota bacterium; assembly: GCA_039176995.1. Lineage (GTDB taxonomy): Bacteria > Bacteroidota > Bacteroidia > Chitinophagales > Saprospiraceae > JAAUTG01. Next base: position 7,437 of record JBCDFY010000282.1, on the reverse strand, counting down.
TTTCACTCGCTTCATTGGCGGCGATATTTTCCCTTATTTTTTCATCAGAATAGATCATAACGATTGATTAGTAAGCGATTTGTCCAGCCTTCAAGGTATTGCCAATTTAAATCTTCTTCTTTGAGTAAGAATTTGATATCTTCCAATTGTTTAGTGCTTTCTGATATGGAATACCACTTTAACTTAGAGATAATCAAATCTTCTTTGGAAGAAATATAGCATTCTACTCCAAAATATTCCACTTTTCTCCTTCGCTCAAAAGCTGTCCAGTTATAGTCACTATCTTGATAAATCATAAAGTCAAATTTGACCCCACTTTCCATATCTATCACATCGAAAACTATTCCTCTAGAGGCTAAATCTTTGAAGCCTTCCGTCATAGAACTCCATTCAGGAAAATACTTCATAATTTTTTCTATATCATGCGGATAAATCTGAATGACTAAATCTATATCAGCAGTGAAACGAAACCGATTATGATAGCTAGTTGCAAAACCTCCTACTATCATGTAAGATATTTGCTCCGCTTCGCAGATTCCTACAATTTTTTTGAGTGCAGTTTCAAAATCCATACCATAAAAGTAAACAAATGTTTACTATTTTGGTAGGTATGATTGGTTTTAGCGTAAAAAAAAATCCTTTTAAGTACAACAGTTGAATTTTCAGATCAATTGCACCTAAAAGGATTTTTACTTTTATACTTCTATCAGAAAGGATATTAGCTCCTCCCACTCGTTACTTTCCCTCCTGTGTAAATCACCAATTCTTGACGGAAAAACAAACCGCCTTGGCTCAAATTATTCCAATACTGAATATCTCTCACAGAGCAACGGAATTTTCTAGCAATACTTTCAATCGTATCACCAGATTCCACAACGTGTGTTCTCTTCGAACCTGAAAAGTTGATCGCCACTGTACCATTTCCAGCTACTTCATTATAGCTTTCCATTCCAGCTTCTGGCAAAATCAAATAGTGACCTTTGTTACTAGATGGAATATAAGCTCTCCAGTAACCTGGATTCAAAGCAGCAATCACGTCAGTAGAAACGCCTGTTGCTCTTGATATATCTTGAAAACTTCCACCTTTGAAAACCTTCACCGTGCGCGTCAACTGCATTTGATGACTTGGATAAGAAGGAATCAAGCGGTGTTGTTGGTAGTAATTCATTACGTAAGTTACTGCCAAGAAACGAGGAACATAATCCTGAGTTTCTTTTGGCAAATACTGACGAACCGTCCAATAATCTTTTGTACCAGCCATGCGAATCGCTTGGTTCAAACGTGCTGATCCACAATTATAAGCTGCCAATACTAATGCCCAATCTCTATATTTTCCATACAAATCAGATAAAAAACGAACGGCTGCTTCGGTAGAACGAATCGGGTCACGACGCTCATCTACATTGCCATCAATTCTTAAACCATACTGTCTTGCCGTAGCCGTCGTGAATTGCCACAAACCAACTGCGCCTGCATGAGACTTAGCCGTAGGTTGCAGTTTAGATTCTACGATAGACAAATACTTCAATTGTTCTGGAAGACGATTAACACTTAAGTAGTGTTCGTAAATCGGAAAGTACAAGGCAGTACGTCCAAGAATTCGCTGTGTGCTGTGTTTTCCTGGAACTAGAAAGTCTTTTACAGTAGCGGTGATAGCAGGATCTGCTTTGAATTTCACTGGGCTACCAATCTGCTGTAATCGTTGTTGGATTAAGTCGTCCGAGAGAAAACTCGAACTGTATGTGTTTTCTTTGAGCGACGTACCACTAGCATAAGCAACAACGGAGCTTAGCAGTAGCGACACAGTCACTACACATGTCCATGGGAATTTCATTAAATAAGGATAAAGTTTGTTTCGGTTAATTCAGATCGCGATTCCTCCTTAACCTGTTTTTATATATGTTCAAATATGTTCAGTAGCTATCATTTACGCCCCTTTGGGTAAAAAGTTTGGCGGTTTTAAGATGGATAAGTGCTCTAAAAGTCACATTTATTTTTTTATATATTTAAAATGCTGATTAACAAATCACTTTAGGTTTCATTTTTTAACAAAAAATATATGTTTTATAAATGTTAAAATTTGAAACTTTTGTAGTTGAAGAAACTTTGCGCTTAATCTTCTTCAAATAAATCATCCATTCTCACCTCATTGCGCACTAAAAGATTAGCATACTGATTTTGCTCAACGCCATAGGTTGTCACCATTGTAAGGAATACCGATTTCCGAGTTTTAGTGACGGTTTTGAAGGTGGCTATCTTTGAACGTAATTGTTCTGCATAGGCTTTATCAATAGAAAAGGTATCTAGCGAAAATTTACATTCACAGAGACTAATGACTTGGTCGCGACGATCAATTAATAAGTCAATTTGAGCAGATTTCGTTTCCGTACTTCCTCGCCAAGTTACATTGTTAGATTGTATGCCACTAATCCCTAGTTTTTTCTTAATCTGCCAGACGTGATCTAAGCAAATTTGCTCAAAGGCAAAGCCATGCCAAACACGCTGTACTGGATGATCTATAAGATTGAGCCAAGCATTTTGACCTTGATGCTTACCACTTTTTAAGAAGCGAAAGTAGAAAGCAGTATAATAATCAGAGAGCCGGTATATCTTATTCTTTTGTTTGCTATCAAAAGCAATGTAAGAACTAATGAAGCCACTTTCCTCCAGATTTAATAGTACTTTGGTAAGTGTACCTCCCGAGCGAATACCAGATAACTCTACAATCTCGCTACGGCGCAAGCCTTGATTTTTAGTAGCTAGTGCTTCCACAACGGCTTCGTATATTTCATATTTGCGAAAAAGAGAACGATAAAGATTATAAAACTCAGTTTTTAGCAAGCCTGCTCTATCAAACAATAAGGCTTGAATATTTTGAGGAACACTTAAGTGTGGCTGTACAGCATCCAAATAATAAGGAATGCCTCCTAGTATCATGTAGAGTTGGATGATTTGATAGCGTTCAAAAGGACAATTTTTATCAGCTAGCAAGGCTTCTGTCTCTAGTAAATTGAAAGGGTCAAGTTTCATCTTTTGGGTAATTCGATTATGTAATCCACCACTGTCATTAATCAAAACATTAATCATCCATGAAGCTGCTGAGCCACAGACAATCAATAATACGTTTTTTCGATTGGTCGCCCAACTATTCCAAAAGTGTTCTAATCCCATTAGAAAATCGCTGCCTTGCGTATCGAACCAAGGTAGTTCATCGAAGAAGATAACTATTTTTTCTTCATTCGACTGCTGTTCTAAATACTCCATCAATCGCTGAAAAGCGATTAGCCAATTTTCAGAAGGATTACCAAAGTGTAAGTTGGATTGCTTGTCAAGTGCGGCATCAAAATTGAAAAGTTGTTGCGCTGTGGTCGCATTCGCTAAACCTGATATTTGAAAGTGAAAACGATAATTGAAAAATTCTCGAATCAAGTAAGTTTTACCTACTCTTCGACGACCGTATACCGCTAAGAACTCAGATTTCTTACTCTTAGTCAAACGTTCTAGTTGCGCTATTTCTTGGTGTCTACCTACTATTGTTGTTCCTTTCTCCATTGAAATCAGCCAAAATTTACATAAAAATATATATTTTGGCTGATAAAACTATATCTATCAGCCAAAACCTATTTTGAAGTAGTTATTTTGGCTGTTTATCGAAGTTCCAAATAATCAATAAAAGAGAAAATGAATCGAATTTAAGCACCGTTCATGAGAAAACTAATTATAGTTTTGCTGCCAACTCCGCCCCTTGCTTAATCGCCCTTTTTGCATCCAATTCCTTCGCTTCATCCGCCCCACCGATCAAATGCACATTGACGCCATTAGCTTGAAGTGGCTCAAACAAAGCACGAAACGGCTCTTGTCCTGCACAAATGACCACATTATCCACCGGCAAAATATCTTTTTTATCTCCAATACTTATATGCAAACCCGCATCATCTACTTTTTCATAGGTGACCATACCAAGCATATTCACGCCTTTTTTCTTCAAACTTGCCCGATGAATCCAGCCCGTTGTTTTTCCTAAATACTTGCCATGCTTTCCTTTAGAACGTTTGAGTAGATAAATTTCGCGAGGAGATTCATGCACTTCCGCTTCTTGTAATGCCCCTGCTTCTGCGTAGTCCATATCCACGCCCCATTCTTCCATAAATTGCTCGGTATCCAAAGCAGAAGATTTTCCTTCGTGTGTCAAATACTCCGCTACATCAAAACCTATGCCGCCTGCTCCAATGATTGCAACGGATTTACCGACTGGTTTTTGATGCAGCAAGACATCTATATAATTCAACACTTTTGGATGATCGCCACCTTCTAAATTGATTTTGCGCGCATTCACGCCCGTCGCTAAAATGACTTCATCAAAACCTAAGCCGCTCAATAATTCAGCATCTGCTCTAGTATTCAAATGCAAAAAGACACCCGTCAGTAAAATTTGCTTATTGAAATAGCGCAAGGTCTCGTAGAACTCTTCTTTGCCAGGAATGAGCTTCGCCATATTGAATTGCCCACCGATTTTATCACTGGCTTCGTAAAGATGCACTTCATGTCCGCGCTGCGCAGCAACCGTTGCCGCGGAGAGTCCAGCGGGACCAGCACCAATGACCGCGATTTTCTTTGGACGATCAGTTGGTAAGTAACTCAATTCCGTTTCGTGGCAAGCACGTGGATTGACTAAGCAAGAGCAAATTTGTCGATTAAAAGTATGATCTAAACACGCTTGATTGCAAGCAATGCAAGTATTAATTTCATCCGCTCGGTTTTCTTGAGCTTTGAGGACAAAATCAGAGTCAGCAAGAAACGGACGCGCCAAGGAGACCATATTCGCATGACCATCTGCGATGATTTGCTCTCCAATTTCAGGCGTATTGATTCGATTGGCGGTGACTAAAGGGATATTGACTTCTCCCATCAAGCGTTTGGTCACCCAACTGAAGCCTCCTCTTGGCACCATTGTCGCAATGGTTGGTACGCGAGCCTCATGCCAACCAATGCCTGTATTGATGATTGTCGCACCTGCGGATTCTATTCCTTTTGCCAGTTGTACGACTTCTTCCCAAGTGCTTCCATCTGGCACTAAGTCCAACATGGACAAACGATAGATAATGATAAATTCTTTGCCTACTGCTTCCCGAACTTGCTTCACAATTTCCAGGGGAAATCGAATTCGGTTTTTGTATTCACCGCCCCATTCGTCCGTGCGTTTATTGGTTCTTTTTGTGATAAATTGATTAATCAAATAGCCTTCCGAACCCATAATCTCTACTCCATCGTAGCCAGCTTCTTTTGCTAAGATCGCACATTTCACAAAGTCTTTAATCGTTCGATTCACACCATTTTTGGATAAAGCTCTTGGCGTAAAAGGCGTAATGGGTGATTTAATCTTAGAAGGTGCAACCAAGAAAGGGTGATAACCATAGCGACCAGAATGCAAAATTTGCATACATATTTTTCCACCTTCTGCATGAACCGCTTTAGTTATTTTTTGATGTTGTTTGACTTCTTTTTTGGTCGTCAATTTTCCAGCAAACGGACTCACCCAACCCGCTCGATTTGGTGCAATACCGCCCGTGATGATTAAGCCTACTTGACCTCGCGCGCGCTCTGCATAGTATGTCGCCATTCGCTCAAAGCCATTCTTCGCTTCTTCCAGACCAGTATGCATCGAGCCCATAATGACTCGATTTTTCAAAGTCGTAAAGCCTAAGTCTAGCGGTTGTAGTAAATTTGGATAAGCCATTGTTCGAGTTTTCTTGTAAAGAGAAGAAGTTGCAAGATAGAAATTTTAGCGAATTTTCGCTGATTCATATATTAGTAATAAGTAGATTTACTTTTCTGGAAATCACATTTTTGCAGAATTGGTCATTCTTTGGATATTTTTGTAACTAAAATCCACCCATTTGGTTTACAACTCCACCAACTCACAGCAAATGCAACAAAACAAAATCCTCCCTATCACTGCCACTTTTCTAGATGAAATTAGCCACGATATTCCACATCAAAATTGGGGACGCGAGGAGTGGAAAAACGACTTTACGCACATGAAAAAAATGGGAATTGATACGGTGATTCTGATTCGGTGTGGACATAAAAGATGGCAGACCTTTCCCTCAAAAGTTTTAATAAAAGAAGAAGGAGCTTATGCACCACCTGTGGATTTGGTGGATTTATTTTTAGAATTGGCAGAGCAATTTGGAATGGCATTTTACTTTGGTCTATACGATTCTGGAAAGTATTGGTGGGAACAAGGAGATTTCCAGAAGGAAGTAGATATTAATTTGAAAGTCATTGATGAAGTTTGGGCAAATTATGGACATCATAAAGCGTTTCAAGGTTGGTACATTTGTCAAGAAGTGAGCCGAAAAACTGGACAAATCATTGATCTTTACAAGCAATTAGGAAAGCATTGTAAATCGGTTTCTAATAACCTACCGACGCTTATCTCGCCCTACATTGACGGTAAAAAAGCAATTCTAGCCAGTCAGAGCTCAATCACCAAATCAGATTCGGTGAGTTTGAAACAGCACGAAGCAGAGTGGTCAGAAATACTAGATGGAATTAAAGAGGCGGTGGATATTTTAGCGTTTCAAGATGGTCATGTGGAACTGCATGAATTGGCTGATTATTTCGCAGTGAATAAGCAACTGGCAGATCGCTATGGTTTGCGTTGCTGGACAAATGCGGAATCCTTTGATCGAGATATGCCGATTAAGTTTTTTCCAATTAAGTGGGAAAAGTTATTGATGAAGCTGCGCGCAGCTGAAAAAGCAGGTTTAGAAAAGGCGATTACTTTTGAGTTTTCTCATTTTATGAGTCCGCAGTCTGCTTATATGCAGGCGCACCATTTGTACGATCGGTACTTAGAAGAATTACTTTAAGTCTCGTTTTTAAAAAGAAGAAACTGCACGATTATTGAGAAAAGTCACTAATTGGATAGTTTGGTCTTTGGCTTGGTAAACCAATGAGGTTTGTTTGTTAATCAGGCATCTACGGTACTACGGTAAGAAGGTTGCTTTTCAGAGGCTGGACAAAAATGTTTGAACTGTTCTAAGCTCTTCAAAAGACGATTAACTTGACCGTCAAATTCTAAAATAATCAATTATTTCCAAGTAGGTATCTTGAGCTGTTGGCGACCAAATAATGGAGTACATTACATTTGATTTTTACGAAATTTTGCCTCGACCTTTTGACGAACTTCAGCATGAGAAATACCAAGTCCACTCTCTAACTCTTCTGTCCCTCTCTGAATAAGTTTTCGCTCTTTAATGCTTAACCCATCCCACCAATCATTGCCACTGACTAAAGCACGGAAATAGTCTTCTACTTTTTGTAGCAATTCTGCATCTTGAGTATTGAATACTAACTCATGTAAGTTATTTTTAACTGTTGTTATTACACTGTAATTTAAGTTTTTTTAAATTTTGTTCCGCCGCTTCGCGG
>JBCDFY010000281.1:0-8588 GCA_039176995.1 Bacteroidota bacterium | reverse complement strand
TATTCATCCTGATTTTTCCGCTAATTTAGGGCTTTCTGAACTTTTTTTTCTCCTAACGACATTTTGAGATGCGCCCAATCGCTTCTTGATAGTTTGTTATCTTATCCATTTGGTGGAATGAAATATTTAAGAATGGATTATTTCACTAATATCTTCTCAATTTCTGACAGCACTTCCTCTAAAAACATTTCAGCATGTTCCTCAACCCGATCAGGAAGATGTTTATGATGAGGAAAAGTAGAAAGTTCTTTAAAGTGAGGAGCATTATCCCATCTGATAATTAAATTCCCTTCATTATCTTGCCAGTGAAAAGAATAATTGCGCTCTTCGATATCTTTATACTCGCTTGCTTGTAGTAAAGAATCATCTGTCAAATGGATGCGAATTTTATAATAGAATCCAGCTTGCCAAGTTCGATGATTGAGTACTTTCCAACTTTCAATAAACGGTTTGCTTTCAAGCAATTGTAAAAAGTCCATGTTCAATTTTTTGGATTCGTTCTGTCAAATACTCAGCAGATTTCAAATGTCCTTTCCACTCCATATAATCTTCCCACTGTCCATACTGTTCCTTTTCGCTACTATTGATACTAGACTCTAGTTCTGTAAAAGAACAATTGTATTTTTGCTGAAAAGCATAGATATGATAAGTACTTTCTTTTAATTGGGTCTGGTAATGACTAATGATCAAAGAAGTAATTTCTGATTTTTTTATTTCTACCATGCAATTTCTCGTTGATGATTGACTGAGCTTACAAAGATAAACTATTCTCGGAAACCGAGAAGAAAGAGATTCTTTCCATTTGATAGACCTTTCTCCGTTAAAAAGACGTTAAAAACGTATTGACAATGTGCGTTTTATATGCAAATTGCCATCTCAAAGAGTAACGAATACTGAACAAGGAATTACGAATAAAGAAGTTTTCAAGCGCAACGTGTTCTCACTTCAACATTTAATATTTCTTGTTAAGAGTGTTCAGAAAAATTTTAGCTGCATTATTTTTAACAAAATAGACTTGATTATTCAACACATAAGCACTCCGATAGCTATCGGAGAACACATAGTTTTTCGCAGAAAAACTAAATTCTATGTTCTCTATGTGCCTATGTGTTTCATCAAAAATGTATTAAATTCTTGTTCTGAACAATTCTTATTCTTTATTCGATATTCAAAAATTCTATGAATTAGTAATAAGATCAACTATATGAAAAACCTAGTTATTCTAACCACCCTCGCCCTCATCACCGCTTGCATTTTTGCATTCCAATCCAAAGACAACACTATGCTAGAATTTGACTTCCAAGACTACGAAACCGAATGGAAAACCGTAGATTCTTTGGAGCGACAAGGTCTGCCCGAATCGGCGATGAAGGTAGTGGAAAAGATATATAAGCAAGCGAAAAGTGAGGACAATGCCCCACAATTGGTGAAGTCCGTGATTTATAAAGCAAAATACACCAAGATATTAGAGGAAAAAGGACAAGTGGCAGCAATTGCATTAGTAGAAAAGGAAGCCGCAGAAGCAAAATTCCCAGTGCAGCCGATTTTGCAATCCATGACCGCGCAATTGTACGATCAATATTTGAGTCAAAACTATTGGCGCATCCAAAATCGGACGGAAGTGGTGGAGAGCGATAATGAAGATATGGAGACTTGGACGATTGTGGAATTGCTGGCGAAAAGTAGCGAATTGTATCAAAAATCTATTGAGAGCGAAGACCTACAACGCATCAAAACGGATGACTTCAAAGCCATTTTGACCGAAGGCAAAGAAAGCGAAGGTTTGCGCCCAACGCTATACGATGTATTGGTTTTCAGAGCTTTAGATCATTTTACCAACGAACGCACTTATCTTACTCAACCTGCCAATAAATTCTACATCGACAATGAACGCGCATTTGCAAAGCCCAAAGGTTTTGTAAAGACTAATTTTCAGACTGAAGACGAAACCTCTTTCAAGTATCAAACCCTCCTGCTTTTCCAAAAAGTCATTGCGTTTCATTTACAAGATAAAAATCCTGCCGCACTGATTGATGCCAATTTGAAACGCTTAAAATTTGTGCATCAAAATGCGATTTTAGGTGAAAAGGAGGACTTGTATTTAGCTGCTTTGGATGATCTCACTCAAGATTATTCTGATAACCCAATGACTGCTGAAGCCTACTACCAAAAAGCACAACTTTACTATCAAAAAAGCGATGAAATTGATTCTGAAACGGGCAGCGCTAAAGTCAAAAATTGGGCGATGGCGCATGATATTTGCGAAGCTGCAATTAAAAAATATCCAGATAGCTTTGGGGCAAGAGAATGTAAGCGGTTGATCGTCAGTATTGAATCCAAGTCGTTGAGTTTTCAAGTAGAGCAAGTCAATCTGCCCGACGAGCCATTTCTAATGAACATTCGTCATGCCAATTTAGAAACGGCTTATTTCAAGTTGATTAAAATGGATAGTGATGAGGTGCAGAAGTTCAATAGAATGAACTATCAGGAGCAATTGAAGAAATTGAATAAGCAAAAAGCAGTGCGTCAATGGAGCGAAAAATTGCCACAGGCAGGTGATTTCAGACAGCATACCGTAGAGACAAAAATAGATGCCTTGCCTCTAGGAATGTATGCTTTGATGCTTTCGGGCAATGAGAAATTTAGTGGTGAAGATCTAACGAGCTATGCCTTTTTTGCGGTTTCCAATATTGGCTATTGGAGTCGAGAGCTACGGGGGGCAGGCAATAATTTTGTAGTTTTTCATCGCAAAACGGGCGAACCAATGCGAGGCGTGACGGCAGAATTATATGCGCAAGACTACGACCGAAAAATAAGACAAAACAAGCTCCGAAAATTCGATACGCAGACCAGCGATAAAAGCGGTTTCATTTCCGCACAAACAGGCGAACGCTACTTCCAAATCAAATTCAGCAAAGGCGAAGATGAACTCTTCTTTGGCGATGGATTTTCCAACTATCGCTCAGGTTTAGGTTCTAAAAAATACGAGCAAACGCACTTTTTCCTAGATCGTGCGATTTATCGTCCGCAACAAACGATTTACTACAAAGCGATAGTGCTAGAAAAAGATGCAGAAGGTATGCCTCGCATTTTAGCCAATAAAAAAGTGACCATCACGCTGCGTGATGCCAATTACCAAGAAGTTGAAAAAGTGGAATTGACCACCAATGAATATGGTACGGTCAATGGTTCATTCACTGCGCCTTCGGGAGGTTTATTGGGCAACATGAGTTTGCAATCGAGTGCAGGAAATGGACAACATAGCTTTAGAGTAGAAGAATATAAGCGTCCAAAATTTGCGGTGAAATTTGAGCCGATCAAAGAGAGCTACAAATTAGATGAGCAAGTGACCGTAAAAGGAAATGCGCAAGCCTTTGCGGGCAATAATATAGATGGCGCGAAAGTGCAATATCGCGTGGTAAGAGCAGTGCGCTATCCGTGGATGCCTTGGTGGTATCGTCGCTACTACAATACCGGCGAAAGTATGGAAATCAAAAATGGCGAAACCAAAACGGATGCCAATGGTCAGTTTGCAATCGAATTTCCAGCTTTGCCAGATCGCTCGGCGGATGAAGATCGTAAGCCTGAATTTATCTATACTGTTTATGCAGACGTAGTGGACATTACAGGCGAAACGCATTCTGCCCAAACCGAAGTGAAAGTAGGAACGATTGCTTTGCAAGCAGATGTGCCAGTGCGTAATCGCATGGAAATCAGTGCGTTTGATAGTCTGGAGATTGTCACCAAGAACTTGAATGGACAGTTTGAAGCGGCAGAAGGAACGATTACGATTCAGTCGCTAAAAATGCCTGAACAAACCTACGTAAAACGCTATTGGCAGAAGCCCGATCAGCAACTATTGAGTGAAGCGGAGTTCAAAAAAGCCTTTCCGCATTATGCTTACAAAAATGAAGATGAGATTCAGAATTGGGAAGTGAAGAAAACCATTTTGGAGGAAAAATTTGATACCGAACAAAGCAAAAAGTTAGCTTTAGATGGCAAAAAATGGAAAGCAGGCGCGTATGTTTTGATACTGAAAACGCAAGATCGCTATGGTCAAAAAGTAGAATTGCAGAAGCATTTTACGTTGTATGATTGGGAGAAAAAGGACTTGGCATTGACCGAAATTGGTTGGAGCAAATTGGACAAAAATCGCTACGAACCATTGGAAACGGCGGAACTACAAATCGCTACCGCCGAAGAAGAACTGATGACGCTATTTGAAGTCGAAAAAGATAAAAAAATCATCAGCAGAAAGTGGATTAAAGTAGCCGATTTTGCAACGGAATCAATGTTGATTCAAGAAAAAGATCGCGGCAATTTCCATTATCATTTGAGTTATGGCAAGCACAATCGCACCTTCAACAACACGCAAACCGTCGTTGTGCCGTGGAGTAATAAAGAACTCAAAATTGAATATGCCACTTTCCGCGATAAGCTGAAACCGGGGCAAGAAGAAGAATGGCAAATCAAGATCAGTGGACCAAAAGGTGAAAAAGTGGCTGCTGAAATGGTTGCGACCATGTACGATGCTTCCTTAGATCAATTCGTCGCGCACAATTGGTATTTGGATTCTTATCCAACCGATGGCTACTCGTATCTAGGAATGCGCGCGCGTCATTTCAATCAAGTGAATGGACGTAATATTGGTCGTTATTACCGTCCTGATGTGGAGACGCCTTTTCGGCAGTATCCCGAGTTGAACTTGTTTGGATTTGGTAATTATTATGGAGGTAGAAGTATTAATCAGTTGGCAGGAACAGTAGCAGGATTACAATCGCGCAGTGCTCGTAGAGAGAAAGCAAGTACTTATGCTGCAGAGGAATCTATGGCTGTGCCTAGAAGTGCTTCACCACCACCACCTCCTCCTCCTCCAGCACCCGAATATGATGCAGTGGAAAGTGAGGAAAGTTACGGAATGGACACAGTTGTAGCTTTTGATCCAGAAACTTATGAAGAGAAAATCATGGTAGTAAGGAATGAAGAAAATCCTGCAGAAGAGATCCAAGTTCGCACCAACCTCAACGAAACCGTTTTCTTTATGCCCGAACTGCAAACCGACAAAGACGGCAACATCATCTTGAAATTCATGATGAACGAAGCCTTGACGAAGTGGAAATTCCTAGGCTTGGCGCATACGCAAGATTTGCAAATCGCGACGACGCAAAAGGAGGTGGTGACGCAAAAGGAATTGATGGTACAGCCCAATGCACCGCGTTTTATGCGAGAAGGAGATCGCATTACATTCACTGCTAAAGTAAGCAATTTAACCGAGCAAGCAATGGCAGGTTCAGCAATGATTGAACTTTTGGATGCGACGACGATGCAGCCTGTGGAGCAATTATTTGCGCTCAAAAATGCCGAACAAAACTTCACTGCCGAAGCTGGACAATCTGCTCGTTTGGCTTGGACTTTGGAAGTACCTTCGGTGGCGAAAGTTCCTGCTTTGACGCATCGAGTAGTCGCCAAAGCGGGCAATTTCTCCGATGGAGAAGAAAGTACTTTGCCGATTTTGACCAATCGAATGTTGGTGACGGAGACGATGCCTTTGCCCATTCGCGGAAAGAAAAATAAAGACTTCACTTTTGCAAGTCTCGCCAATTCGGGAGCAAGTAAAACATTGGAACATCAGAGTTTGACGCTAGAATTTACATCCAATCCAGCTTGGTACGCCGTGCAAGCTTTGCCTTATTTGATGGAATATCCACACGATTGTATTGAGCAAACTTTCAATCGTTACTATGCCAATGCTTTGGCAACTTCCGTGGCAGACGCACATCCTCGCATCAAGCAAGTTTTTGAATCTTGGAAGCAAGCGGATGCAGGAGCTTTGAAGAGTAATTTATCCAAAAATCAGGAATTGAAGTACGCGCTCTTGGAAGAAACGCCTTGGGTGCTGAATGCGCAAAGCGAAGAAGAACAAAAGCAAAATATTGCGCTACTTTTTGATTTGAATCGAATGGCAGAAGAGCAAAATGCGATCATTGATAAACTTCTAGAGCGTCAATCTCCGAATGGTGGTTTTGCTTGGTTTCCGGGCGGTCGCGAAAGTTGGTATATGACGCAATACATTGTGGAAGGCATTGGTCATTTGGACAAATTGGATGTGGAAAGTGTGCAAAATGATGATCGTTTGAAGCGTATTTTGGATAATGCAGTGAAGTTTATGGATGAAGAATTGATTGAAGATTATGAAGAAAATAAGCGGCGTGCGGGCAAGGACGGCATGAAGAGCGATCAGTTGAGCAATATCGTGATTCATTATTTGTATGCGCGTTCCTTCTTCCTACAGTATCCAATAGAAGATAAATTGGAGAAAGTGGTGGATTACTACTTGAAACAAGCCGAAAAATATTGGCTCAACAAATCCATTTATCAGCAAGGGCTATTGGCGTTAGGTTTGGATAGAATGCACAATAGCAAAATGCCCAACAAAATCGTCAAATCTTTGAAAGAAAGAGCGATTAAAAAGAACGAATTGGGGATGTTTTGGAAATACGACCGCGGCTATTTCTGGCATCAAATGCCGATAGAGACGCACGCTTTGATGATTGAAGTTTTTGATGAAATCGCAGATGACCAAAAGTCAGTAGAAGAATTGAAAATTTGGCTACTGAAAAACAAACAAACCACGCATTGGAAAACCACCAAAGCGACTTCCTCTGCCGTTTACGCACTCTTGAAAAACGGCGACAATTGGCTATTAGAAGATCGCATGGTAGAAATAGACTTCGACAACGCAGGCAATCCGGAAATTCATTCTGAAAAAATCAAATTAGCGCAGCAAAACGCAGAAGTCGGCACGAATTACTTCAAAGCCACTTGGTCAGGCGAAGAAATTAGTGCCGATATGTCGAAAATCAGCGTCAGCAATCCCAACAAAACCGTTGCGTGGGGCGGCGTTTACTGGCAATACTTCGAGCAATTGGACAAGATCAAGACCTTTGAAGAAACGCCTTTGCAATTGAAAAAAGCCTTGTTCAAAGCAATCAATTCGCCCACTGGTCCAAAACTAGAAGCGATCAACGAAGGCAGCAAATTAGAAGCTGGCGATAAAGTCAAAGTTCGTATCGAACTCCGCGTAGATCGCGCGATGGAATACGTACATATGAAAGACGCAAGAGCAAGCGGCTTCGAGCCGATTAATGTCTTGAGCCAATACAAATACCAAGATGGCTTAGGCTACTACGAAAGCACCCGCGATGCTTCTACCAGTTTCTTTTTCAGTTACTTACGCCCCGGCACTTATGTGTTTGAGTATCCCGTTCGCGTCGTTCATGCTGGCGATTTTTCCAATGGTGTGACGACGATACAATGTATGTACGCGCCTGAGTTTACGAGTCATTCTGAGGGGGTGCGGGTGGTTGTGGAGTAGGAAACTGCGAATAAGTCATATTTTCGAAGATATGACTTATCTTATCTATCATTTTTGTTCAAGAATAAGTTATTCTAACATGGAATCAGCTACAATTATGCCAAAAGATGAGTTAAAAACTTTGATGAAAGCAGCTATTATCGAAGTTCTGGCAGAGCGCAAAGAGTGGTTTGGAGAGATTTTTCATGAAGTGATTGAGGATTACTGTTTAGGATCAGCTATTGCTTATGCTTACATCGAAAAGACATTTATACGAAGTTTCCATAATGATGAAATATCACATTGTTCATGACATCGTAGCTAAACTGACTATGAATGCCTCGTTTAGAACTCTCTTCACGCTCTATAGCCTATTTTTATAAGACTGGTTTTAAGCTCCGTTCATACGGACAAGTTAGGTGCGTACTATAGCTCGTACCTAACTTGTGCGTATGGACGACACCTAAAAATACATTTAAATGAAGTTCTACCCATGGTTCATCCCTACGGGATTTCATTAGACCAATCAAACTTGACAAAGCACTAGGATGAAATTAAATTCAATTAGGTTTCGCCAGTAACACTTTTTGGTAAGTGACCATTTTTTCTCTCGATTGATCTCTGACTGCTACAAAATAAATACCAGTTGGAAGATTTTCAGTGTCCATCTGAAGGATTCTTTTGTAGTTGAAGTCTCTCCTAGCAACCATCTGTCCAAGACTATTGAATAACCTAGCCTCATAACTTGTTTCCGTATCCATATATTCTAATTCTATCGTGATGAGATCACTAGCAGGGTTGGGATATAATAAGATAGGAAGTTCTTGAAAAGCGGATTCCAAAGATTGTTTTTGAGGTAATTTAGAAACCATTGTATTTTGAGTCGTATTAGTAATAATGGGAGGATTAAAATCAAAGTAAATAGCAGCGGTATTTTCAATAATTGTGTTTTCTTTTAAGCCTTTTTTGGGCTTTATTCTATAACCCACATAACCATGACTCAGTGGTTCATTTACTATGCTGTCAGGCAGTAAAATATTTCTAAAAGTGAAGGCTCTTATTGGAAATCAAGTTGCTTAAGCAAAAAGCGTTCTTTTACAGCTCAAGAGCGCATCGAGCGCTGTGAGCTGTGAGAAAAATTCTTTCAGGAGCGAACAAAAATCAGCCAACATCTGATTTTTGTTCGCTCCAAACGAATTTTTTGATGGATTGACAACGGCTCGATGCCGTTCTC
>JBCDFY010000280.1:0-8636 GCA_039176995.1 Bacteroidota bacterium | reverse complement strand
TCTTATCTTATTATTTAATTTGTAGAACTACAGATTCATATTAGACTCTATTAATTACCCTGATTTGTTAATGAATAATCATATACGACACTTGTACGTAATAATACCTATCGTAATTTTTTTGGTATGCTGCTTGATTTCTTTCGCAAGCGATAATGAAGAGGCTTCACAAGCAGTATTTACTTTCTTGGGGAATTAAGTTTTCTCGTTTTATGTATATGATTGAAGCAAAAGTTATGATGAAAATCCTCTACTAACTCAATTGAATTGGTAGAGGATTTCTATTTTATTGATAAATTTCCACATCAGGATAAAAGGCTCCCCAGCTAAAAAAGAAGCCAATGTAAGATCGTGTCGGCATCAATCTTTGCCCTTTTCTATCGCCACTGATTGCCTCTCCAAATACATTCCACTCATTTCCTTCATTGTCTATTGCCACTGCCTTCTCTGCACCTTCCACAGCCGTAAAACTCAAAACGGTTTCATCTTCTAAACGGGCTTCGTATGCCACCAAATAGTTATCTTGCTTGCTACCAAATACAACTATATCGATATTGCCGACTCGATCTTCAATTACATTGCTCGTTCCTTTGGCAACCGACTCAAAACTATAAACAGTTGTTTTGTTACCTACAATTACTCCTAGTACTCTTTCCTTCGGATGCAAGCGATCATCTTTATTATTCACTGGAAAGATCAATCGATTAGACGTCTGATAATCACCATAAGGATAGCGGCCATATTGTCTATTGAAACCTGTACGTAATGATAAGACTTTTGAATCAGGATAGCGTTTTTTCCAAGTTGACCAAGTAGTCTCTACCACTGGATATATTTCTATACTTTTCCCTGCAATTCCCCTTCTACACAATCCAAACGCATTTGCGACCAAGTGCTGTTGGTCAAACGGTCATAAGGCATTAAATTGGTATTGTATAGCAAACCAGAGACGCCAAATGTAGTCACTTTTCCATCAATTTTACTTTTCCAACCAATCGCTGTACCTGTCAATGGGCAGTAATTAAGTGCCAAGGATAAATCTTCTAATTGATCGTTCACAATCTCGTGCCAATCCAAAATCAAATGTGGATAAGCGCGGATTTCAGCTCCTACTTTCACGCCGACTACTAAGTCATCTTCAGATAAAAAGTCAATGTCATTTACAGCTACAAACTCTGGATTATCAATGGATGGAATACCATCTTTTCCAGGACCTCCATCCCTAATTTCGTTTTGAGGGATCAGCCAGTTGCCTTCACTTTCTGTATCTGGAACGCTCTCTTTTTCGCAAGCATAGAATAAGACTAAAAGCGCGATTAGATTTAAGTATTTGAGTTTCATTATTGTGATTTAATCATTGAATCATTTTCTTTAAGCGCAATACGGTGATAAATTCCAAAATTAAAGCGATAAGTTGGCGCAACTTGGGTGTCTCGCACCTTGGAATAAATGGGTAGCTCTACTGTCGCATTAATAGAGAATTTAGGGTTGACCCAGTAGGTGATATTCGGGGATAGAAGTAGGAAATTTCCTCCAGTACTTGGTCGCGGTGCATCATTGAATAAGTCTTGAGCAACGAAGCGATAACGAAACAAAAGACTTGCATCAAAAATTGATTTTCTCCAATACAATCGGTCAGAAAGCCCAAACATGGCTTGAACATCTTGTCCGAATTGATAAGTTTGGCATCTTCCATTCTGACATTGATATTCATTATTGACACCACGATAACTGTAAATAAGCGTAGAAACGAAATTTAGACTTGGACGAAAAGAAAGCGATTGACTCCATTGACCCCAAAGCAATCCATCCCAAGCTCCACTGCCCGATTGTAAATCCAAAGCAGGCGGAATTGGACTGTTTTCAGAAAGATGATCGGTTGCACCAAGTGGCAGTTTTGGCCCGATTCCAAAGGTTAAATTGGTGAAATCTCCTATGATTAAGTTGTACTTGAATAGAAAAACGGCATCGCCAATTCCTCGTGTTCGAGTCAGATCATTGGAGAAGTGAATGAGGCGATCTTGTTGTAGGTAGGCGAAAAATCCATCTACGGAAAAGCGGTCACTGAAAGCGTAGCCTAATTCGAGCAAAATAGATTGAGTAGTCCGTTCTCGCTCTCGACTTTTTTGAGTGGTTGTTCCTGTTTTTAAAGTGTTGAGCGCACTAAAATCATGACTCAAGCTGAATTGGAGGACATTGGAACTGCTTACTGGTAAGCCCAGATTACTGGAAACAGGAACGCCGCCAGAGCAACAGGCTTGTCCTTGAAGTTTGTAACTGAAGAGCAGAAAACTTAAGGTAGCGAGTAAGAGTAATTTTGTTCTCATAATCAAAAATACTTTCTACTTCAATAACTGGAGGAAATAAATTTCAGTTGTATGAGCCGTTTAGAATGAAAATGGAATGTCAGAAAATCGACATCATTCTTGTTTTGTGCGCGACATTTTGGGACATAAATAAATAGAAAGATAAAGCCGCTATGGATAAGAACTTTTCCTTAAATTCGCATCTTTTTCAAAAAGAGGAAGTGAATAAGGTCTTTTGACTTCTTCAAAATCAAAATGTGAAAAATTATGGCGGTTGATGTTGTTTTGGGTTTGCAGTGGGGAGACGAAGGTAAAGGTAAGATCGTGGATTATTTAGCTCCGCAATACGATATAGTAGCTCGATTTCAAGGAGGACCAAATGCAGGACATACCTTAAAATTTGATGGTAAAAAGTATGTGCTGCATACAATTCCTTCGGGTATTTTTAGAGATACGCTTATCAACTTAATCGGCAATGGCGTTGTCATTGATCCGATCACCTTGATGAAAGAAATAGAACTACTAGATTCTGTTGGTATTGAGTACAAAGATCGCTTATTAATCTCTAAGAAAGCGCACCTTATTTTACCGACGCACCGCTATTTGGATAAGGCTTCGGAAGCAGCAAAAGGGAAAGAAAAAATTGGTTCTACACTGCGTGGAATCGGACCAACTTATATGGATAAGACGGGGCGAAATGCTTTACGTATAGGAGATATTTTACAAGACGATTTCAAGGAGCGTTATGAGAAATTGAAGGCAAAGCACCTCTCGATGGGCAGCATCTATCCTGAAATTGAATTTGATATAGCAGAAGAAGAGAAAAAGTGGTTCGACTGTATTGCCAAGATTAGACAATTGAAGCTGACAGAAGGTGCTTACTACATCAACGAAGCGTTGGCAAAAGGTAAAAAAGTATTGGCAGAAGGCGCGCAAGGTTCAATGCTTGACATTGACTTCGGAACTTATCCTTTTGTAACTTCTTCTAATACCATTACTTCGGGAGCTTGTATTGGTTTGGGAATTGCGCCGAGCCAGATTGGAGAAGTGATTGGCGTGACTAAAGCGTATTGTACGCGCGTTGGAAGCGGACCTTTTCCTACGGAATTATTTGACGCAACGGGCGAGTTCTTGCGTAAAGAAGGACAAGAATTTGGCGCAACTACAGGACGACCAAGACGTTGTGGTTGGTTAGATTTGCCACAATTAAAATATACAGTGATGCTGAATGGTGTGACGCAGTTGGTGATTACTAAAGTGGATGTATTAGACCGTTTTGAAGAAGTTCAAGTTGCCACTCAATATCGCTATGATGATGTGATTACGCAAGAATTACCTTACGATCTTTGTAGTTTTGATATCAAGCCGATGTATATGTCTATCAAAGGTTGGAATACCTCTTTGGACGCTGTGGAAGAGTATAAGCAGCTGCCAGAAGCAGTTCAGCTCTACGTGAAAACGGTAGAAGATTATTTGAAAACACCTGTGGCGATGGTTTCTACTGGACCAGAGCGGAGGAAGTTGTTGTTGAGAGGGTAGGAAGGTTTGAAATTTGAAAGTGAAAGTCAGATCGGAAAATTATATTTTCGGTCTGGCTTTTGTATTATATTTTAGGCGTGTATGAAGTTTTATTTTTGACACGGATTGAACAGATTGAACGGATTTATTGTAGGTCGTATACCGATTTTTCTGACTTTCTATACTTGAATAATACGAATTTAAGCTCCAAAATGTAGGTTTTGTTGTACTTCGTACAACCCTAATTATATCTCAAGCATTCAACCATTTTGCCACTGCTCGCGCCACATTTTGCCCATCCATTGCTGCTGATAAAATACCACCAGCGTAGCCTGCACCTTCTCCGCAAGGAAAGAGTCCCTCGATTTGTTCGTGCATATACGTTTCGCGATTTCTAGGAATGCGAATTGGAGAACTGGTACGACTTTCTGTACCAACGACAACGGCTTCTTTAGAATAGTAGCCTTTCATTTTCTTGCCAAAATCAAGTACGCCTTGCCTTAATTTTTTGTAAATTGAATTGGGAAGTAATTGGTGTAAAGGAGCAGCGTAAATACCTGGAATATAAGAAGTTGTAGGCAAGGTGGAAGAGACTTTTCCTGCAACAAAATCTTCCAAACGTTGTGCAGGAGCTTTTTGCGAACCATCACCAAATTGGAAGATATTTTGCTCCACTTCTTTTTGGAATTCCATAGCAGCGAAAACGCCATGTTGTTGATAAGCCTTCAAGTCTTCCAGTTCCACGCCGACAACCGTGCCTGAATTGGCAAAGGCAGAATCGCGCCGAGAAAGCGACATTCCATTCACGACTAATTCGCCTGGCGTAGTCGCCGCAGGAACGATCAATCCACCTGGGCACATACAAAAGGAAAATACACCTCGACCTTTTACTTGACTTACCAATTTGTAGCTAGAAGCAGGCAAATGCTCTTCACGAGGACGCTGATTGTACTGAATTTCGTCAATCAATGCTTGTGGATGTTCAATGCGTACACCCAAGGCGAAAGGTTTGGCTTCAATATAAATTTGTTTTCGATGGAGTAATTTATAAATATCTCTGGCAGAATGTCCAGTGGCTAAAATGACCGTTTTGGCGTAAAAACTCTCTTGTTGGTTAGCGATGACGCCGATGATTTTTTGATCGTGAATAATGAAATCATTGACGCGTTTTCCAAAATGAATTTCTCCACCATATTTCAAGATCGTCTCGCGAATATTGGCAACGATAGCAGGTAATTTATTAGAACCAATGTGTGGATGTGCATCTATGAGAATGTCACTCTTTGCGCCATGTTCTACTAAAAGGCGCAATACCTTTTCAATTTTTCCTCGCTTGTGGGAGCGTGTATAGAGTTTGCCGTCAGAATAAGTGCCCGCACCTCCTTCGCCAAAGCAATAATTGGAATCGGGATGTACTTGCCCAAATTGCTGGATAGCGCGAAGATCGCGGCGACGTTCTCGAACGGGCTTCCCTCGATCCAATAGTATCGGTTTGTAGCCTAATTCGATGCACTCCAATGCTGCGAAGTAACCTGCTGGTCCAGCACCAATAATTAGAACCTTTGGAGCATCACTAACTGCTTGAAAAGTGGAAAGAATAGCAGCTTCTGGAGAAAAAGCGGTGTCTGTTGAAATTTTGGTGCGCAATCGAATGAAAGGGCGGCTGCCGCGCGCGTCAATCGAACGCTTTAGATATTGAAGATCAGTAATTTCTGTTGGAGAAATTCGACATTTTTTGGCGGCTCTCTGGAGAATCAATTGTTCATCTACCGCTTCTTTTGGCAATAGTTTTAGTTCAACGACTTGCTTCATATTTATCCCCTTTCTTCTTGATCTTGGGGTTCGCCTCCTTTAGGAGTAGTATCATTATCTTCTTCTTCTACGAGCGGTTTCATCTTCCAAATGGTGCGCGATTCGTCTTGGCTTTCGTATTCTTCAGGAATGAAAACTTTAACATGAACGGTCTCTGAAATCGGTACTTCTACTTCTTCTTCGTTTACCCACTTTCTCAGTTTTACTTCTTCGCGATCTTTTACTTTGGAAGTGATTACAATGATAACTGTAGAATCAGGATCGGTGGAAAGAATATCGTATCTGCCTTGTTCAGTGAAGTGATTGAGCATGGACTTAGAGCCTTTTCCAATATGAACCGTCGTCTCTGTCATAATCACATTGCCCGACCAACTTTCAATTTCAACCTCATCACCCGTTATGTCGAGGTTGATCTCTGGTGCCTTCTTTAGTTCAAAGGTCTTGTGCAATACTTTTCGGAACTGAGCAGACGCCATGCTACTGGCCAGCAAAAAAAGTATAAAAAATAGCCCGATTCTTCTTGTGTCCATTTCTACGTGTTGTTTTTATACTACCCTCACCGAAATTTGCTTCTCAATATTCAATCTTTGCTTTTTGAGATAGAAACGACCTTCGGCTACTTTACTTTACATATGAAAATAATTACAAATATATAACGAAGTCAAGGGAAAAAGGCGGCTTCTGAAAAGAAATAAAAAAATATTGGTGCGCTCTATTATATAATACTTCTAAAATAAGAAATAGTTACTTTTATAATGAGTTTAGAAGCAAATAGTTACAGCGAATTTCACTGTTTCTTTCGTCCCAGAATGTCTTTTCTCTTATCCAGCACTGGTGTCTCGCGTGGTGCTTCTTCCACCACGGTATTGAACATCTTTGGCATGTATACCCACAAGCCATTTTGATATTTATAGCCTTCAAAAGTGCCATCTGGAATTTGGATAGGACGGCTACCTGGAACATCGCTGCCCGTTAGCATCAAATGATCGTAGATAATTGCATCTTCAAATTCATCGTAGTTACAAACGATCTTAGATTCTGCGGAATATTCTAATACAATCCTACTCTTCTTCAAACCGTTGGGCGATTCATTAGAAGTGAAAACAGGCGAACCAAAAGTGGCTTTTCCATTTTCTATCGTCAATACATCTATTAACTTACGTTTAGAATAACCCTCCAAGTCATTGTGACTAAACGCCAATGCGCGTCCTCTTTTCCCGTTTTCATCGTAGCGTTCTACATTGCCAAAACCATCGTAGCCAAATAACAAATACTTCTTTCCTTTTGGTGTATCGAAATCTAAAATATTGTAGTAAAGCGCACCATACCATTGTTGATTATCTACTTGCGTGTATTCTAAATCTTCAATTTGAAAAGAGCGATCAATCAAGGGAATAAGTTGCAAATTGGTCGTGTTCATTTGGATGGCACCGAAGTAGCGATATTCCGAAGAATCTACGTAGAGTTGCCAAGTGAAAATGCGAAAAGTGCTGTCTTTGGGATATTGGATGGAAATGGTATTTAGTCGTTTGAAGGGATAATCAAAAGAATTAGGATTTTTTAATGCCTTGGTCAACATTGGAATAAACGATCGGCAAGCCATGAATCTTTGCTCTGCATCTGCTGCATTTACAATGGCATAGGAGAGTACACCCAAAGTATCCTCCATTTTTTCGATGGGAGAAGGCGCAATTTGTGCTTGATTTGAGTTAAGGGTAAGGCAAGACAAGAAAAGGAACGACAATACTAATCTCATGAGTTTACTGTATCTTTTAATTCGTGAGAATAACGTTAGAGAAGAGCATAAAATTGCGCACAAGAAATTGCCACATAATGAATCAAAACTCCTTGACGTTATTCCTCCAAAACAAATATCAATGAAACAACTACTACTTTTAAGTTGCCTTTTCTTGTTGAATAACCTGCAAGCACAAATACTAGGCAACTATGATCGCTCCAAGAATCGCAACTATGTTCAGCAGCAACAGCAAGAGTATTCCAATGTCATTGGTGGTGTGAATAATCAGTACCGTTCGGTTGCTAAAGTGGCAACCTTAGCAGGGCAAAACGTTTTGGATTTGAGCATCAATGCCTTATCGAATCAAAAGGCGGATTCCTACACCGCTATATTCAATGTCGTGCAAATCGGAGAGACCGCAGAAGCAACGAATGCCTTGTTGAATACTCAAATCAAGGCTTTCGTTGAAAACCTCAATGCTATTGGAATAGGGGAGGAGCAGATTTATATCGATATGGTCAACTTCTTGCCCAAATACGAATACGATGTTTCCAAAAAGCTCTTTTCTAAAAAGACATTTAAGGAAATTCCGATTGGATTTGAGCTTCAAAAAAACGTGCATATTCGCTTCAATGATCCCGCCATTTTGGATAAAATTGTAACTGCTGCAGCTAAGCAAGAAATCTACGACATCGTGAAGGTAGATTACTTCGTCAACAATCCGCAAGCTATTTACAGCGAATTGCGCAAAACCGCCATGGACTACGCAAATACCATCAAACTACAATATGCAGACATCAATATTACTTTGGATTCTGCTTACGTCATCACTGCCGAAAACGCTTGGGTCGCTTATCCTGGAGACCGCTACGAAAGTTATCAAGCCTACAGCTCGCAGAAATTATCGAACAAACAGCAATCAAGCTCCAAAATCGATAAAGCAGATAAACCCGTTTCTCGCTTTTATGATGCAATTCCTGCTAACGATTATGATATTGTTATCAATCCAGAAATCCTAGAACCTGCCGTTCAGTTTTCCTACAATCTGGTACTTCGATTCACACTACCCGAAAGAATTCCTAATACGAAAACAGAAATACAAAAAGAATTCGTTTTAGTAACACCCGAAGGAGAAGTAAAGCGGCTGAAGATTGAATAAGTTTTTAGTTTGATGTCTAGTAGTTTGTAACTTGAGAAGGAGAATAAATAATAATTCTTCGCGTCTTCGCGTGAGTTTTAAATTAATACACATCGTCTCTTAT
>JBCDFY010000279.1:0-8662 GCA_039176995.1 Bacteroidota bacterium | reverse complement strand
GGGTCGAAAATGCCCCAGCTATTCCGACTGTCACTACTACAAAGCCAGACAACGACTGCAGAACGCGGACATCCTTGTGGTAAATCATGCGCTCTTTTTTACCGATTTAGCACAGTTGAAAAAAGATAGCATTCACCCTGATTTCAAATATGGGAATAGCACCAAAATGGAAATTGAAGATCAAATTCGTTCCATGCTGGTGCGATTGGAAAAGTTAGAAGGTAAAATTGGTTGAATTAAGACTTTTCTTAACAATTAAAGATACCTTTATCTAACTTAGCTTAGAGACCCATTTTGTTAAACTAGAGGCTTGCTTCTCTACCAATTCCGTCAGTCCCTTCGGCAACTCATAATGCTGCTGATATTGCTGAAAAATAGGTAAAAGCGATTCTAGTAATTGAATGGTAGATTGGAGTTCTTCTTTCAGATGGTCTGAATCAACTTTCTTCATGCCATTTAGAATTTTTATGAGTGATTAAGTAGATGTCCGTATCTATGCCTTTACTGGATAATCTATTCAAGGCTCATTATTCTAAACGTGTATTGTTGCGATGCTAAGATAAGGAAGGAAGGAGAGAAAAAGAAAAGGCGCAAGCCGTTTTGGTGGTTTTGCGCCCTTTTGGGAGGTGGATTAGATACCTTCCATATCCATAATCGTAATACTTCTTAAAGCCATGATAATGAGTTTTTTATGAAAAAAATAATGCTCAAATATCATAGCTTATGTTATCATGTTTATTAAGAGATAACAGCATTTTGGACTATAGCAAAATGGTTTCTATTATTACTTATACTCATTATTTACTATGATAATGAGTTTTTTAGGTGAATGTCTTCTAATACAGAATTAGTAGAAATGAAAATTTATAAAGAGATAATAGATTTTTTACAAAGTAATATGGTTCATCAAGGTCATTCATTAATCAACAGACCTCGTAAACGGAACTTATCTGATGTGCTTTTTGAAAAAATATCGAATGGAGAATTTAAAAATGAAGAAGAGGCGGCATTAGAAATATATGGTACTTGGGATTATAGATTCAGGAGATTAAGGGGACGGTTTATTGACAATATAACGACTTCGATATTAGGTATAGATTTCAAAGGACAACAGACTTATAAGTACTCGAAGAATTATTATGCTTGCTTAAGAGAAATTACTGTAGCAAAAATACTTAATGGGAAAACATTTTATAGTTCCGCCGTTTTTTTTGCAAAAAGATGTTATGATAAAAGTAGACAATACGGATATTATGATTTGTTATTTGATTCAATCAGGATATTAAAGGCTCATTATGGTACTAGGCTTATGATGATGAAAAAGTACAGTTCTTTAAAGAATGAGCTAGAAGAAGTAAGAGAAATTTTAAGGCTTGAAGATTTAGCAGCGTCGCACTATGCAGATATGATTATTCATCAGAAGCGTAATCGACATAAAATTGTTGGAAATGTAGTACTTTATCAAGAATACTTCGATGAACTCAAACCCTATTTGCAGTCGTGTAATAGTTTTAGATTTCAACTTTTTACCAGAACCATAAGACTAAATATATACAGCATCCAGCATGATTTTGAAAAGATGTTAAAATATGCCAAAGCAGATCTAGATTTTTACATGAGTCATTCAATATTTCATCCTATTCATACTACTATTTTCCTAACACAGAAAATCACAGCTTGTGTGCGTTTAGGCATCTATGAAGAAGGTTTAAAAGATATATCAACTGCTCTTGATATTATTGGAGAGAAAAACGTGAACTGGTTTCCTCTGAAGTATAAGCAGTTTTTTATTTACATGCAGTCCAAGAGATATGCCGAGGCACAAAGAATATATCATGAGGTAATCAATCATAAAAGGTACAAAACACTATTTCCCGCAATGAAAGAAGACTGGAAAGTAGGTGGAGCATACCTCAATTATGTTATTGAAAGTGGATTATTAGAGACAAAGCAAGAATTCAAATTTAGATTAGGGAAGTTTCTGAACTCTGTGCCAGAATATTCTAAAGATCGCCGTGTAAAGAATATTCCTATTTTGATTGCCCAAATCCTATTTATGATCAAAAGAGGTCAAACAAATAAAGCAATAGATCGAATAGAATCTATACAAATGTACTGCTATGGTAACTTACGCTACAACGAAGCAGTACGCAGTAATGCTTTCATTCGAATGTTATTAGAGATTCCTAAACGGAGTTTTAAAAAACAACCTGTACTAGATAGAGTAGGAAAATATTTGAAGAAACTAAAAGAAGTGCCCCTCCACCAATCTGGCAAAAACTTCGACCTAGAACTCATCCCCTACGAACGCCTGTGGGAATATGTAGTGAGCAACTTGAAGTAAGCCTAGTACTTTCTATATTCCTGTAAACCCTGCTAAACCAATACTTTAAACGAATCCAAACAAAGATTTCACGCTAAAAAAATGGCGGCTTCAGTTTATAGGAAGCCGCCAAAAGTTTCTACTTCGTTTCCCTCAAGTAAATCGTATTGTAGCCTGATTCTGCGTAGATTTCTTTGCCTCCACCATTCAAATGTGCAATAATGGTGGACTTCGCAGGTCGGTCACTTCCTTTCACTTCCAATGGCATATCGGTCAGTACTTCTCCATAGGGCGTTTTAAGCGTAAAACTTGCCTTTGAATCCTTCGGGAGCGATAAATCTACATGACTGTAAGTAGACTCCAAGTGCAAACTACCTTTGGGCAATTGATTGAAAACTACATCAATTGAACCGTAAGTATTCAAAATATCCAAGTCGCGTTGCACATTTTCGAGTGCGATGCTACCGTATTTGCCGCGCATTTTTATTGCCATATTTTCTGGCATCATAATCGTCAACTCGATTCGCATTTGTTTCGTTTTGCAGCAGTCGTCATCGCTGTTCCGTCTCCATTGCGAGAAGCCTCCTTTGGGTTCTTCCACTTCGGATTCGATCTTTAGTATGCCTCTGTCGTTCCTGTGCAACCAAGTAAAATTGTCATTGTAGGTGTTATCGAAAATGTCAATCCTACCTTTTACCTGTACCTCATTTTTGTCCCAAGTTTGGACACTAACATTGGCATATTCTGTTTTGATGGCGATGCTGTTTGCGCCATTTGGATTGATACTTTCCTTGAAGGTCTTTTGTGCATTAAGACTTAGGTTGAGGCATAGGGGCAATAGTGCGATGATTAAATTTTTCATAACAACGGATGAATTATTGAATGTTAGAATAGAAGCGTGTATTTGGCTAGTCAAGCAGACGAGTAAGAGGTGAAAATTTCACTCCGCTCACTCGATTGCCCTTTGTTATCCTTTTCGCAAATACACATTAGAATAAGTAGAATTGACACGCAACTCTGGTCCACCGCCATTGACTTTGCCTTGCACTTTGGAGGAAGAAATTTGGCTGTTGGCTTCTACTTTGATGTCAAAATCGGTGAACATATCGCCGTATTGGGAAGTCAGATGCACATCGGTTTTCGTGTTGGAAGGAAGCGTGACATCAACGAGTGCGTAAACTGAATAAAGCGAAGAGGGATTTTGAGTGTTCAGTGTACTCAATAGGGCTTCTATCTTTCCGTAAACCGTATTGATGGATAACGGACCCGTCACGTTTTCAACTTTCACGGAGCCATACTGCAAACTGGTTTCAATTTCTCCTTTGATGCCATGAATATAGAGTTGTCCCATACTATGGCTAGAATGTTTGAAAGAGATTGCCATATTTTGTGGGACTTTCATCCAAAATTTGCCCGAATTCTTCTTAATCGTCGTGATTTTCACCGTTTCTCCTTCCGTACTAATCGCCAAACCAATGCCTGTATTGTCTTTCATACCTAAGGAGTTGATGGCACTTAAACCCGCAGAACGTTCGGATTGCTCTTTGGATTTTGCTTTAGTTGAAATGATGATCTCATTGCCTGCGTAACCTTCTATTTCGAGTCCATTGATACCTTCGATATGGATTTTTCCAGTGCTTTTGGATAATTTGAACTCTTGCATCTCTTGTGCAAAAGAGAAGGTAGTGAAAAGTAAAGCAAAGAATAGGAGTTGTAATTTTAAGATTGTGGTATTCATAATTTTATTTTCAGATATTTTAAATCGCTTCGCCCAATTGGATGAGACCATTGTATGCCTCATCTTTCACGGGTTTTTCTAAGTTTGGGTGATTTATTAATTCTTGCAGTTTCGGGACAACCTCTTTTTCTTCTAATTGTACTAATGCTTGAATGAGCGCAATTTGAGTAATAGGTTCATTTTGTTGAGCTAGAGCTTCGATCAATATTTTGCGCACTTCTTTAGAGTCTGCGAACTGCGTCAACGCATCCAAAGCAGCGAGTCGAACATTCAAGTTATCATCGGTATTCAAGACTTTGGCGAGTACTTCAAAAGTAGCAGTATTCGCGGTTTGTGGCGTTTGTGTACTGAAATTTACCGCTTTGATACGCGCACTTGGCGATTCGCCTTCTAGCAAGTGGAACATCATTTGTTGATTCTGTTCCAAGGTCTGTTGCATCATTGCCATCTCCTGCTTATGCTGTTGATTATTCATGACTAAAACGCCCGTCAACAAGCTAAAAAGCAGTAAAAAACCTGCTGCTATTTGCCATTGCTTGGCAAACCTTCGGCGTAGTGGAATGACTCTCGCTTCTTGGATATTTGTACTTGCCTCTGCCTCCAACATCTGGTAGAATTGATCGTCCAAACGCTTACGAGTTGGTAAGTTAGGCGTACTTTCCATCCAATTCTGCAACTCTTGCATTTCTACTAACCTTGCTCGCAAAGTAGCATCATTTTGCAGTTGCTGTTCCAACTGTGTTCGCTCTTTTGCAGAAAGCGTTCCGTCCAAATAATCCAATAATTTTTCTTCTTTCATCTTCTCTTCTTATTAAAATTGATTGCCGTAGTTTGTAAGCACGATAAAAGACGCTTAGCTTGTGAAAATCAAGTTGAGCGTATTGCATCTTGGTCACAGACCAAGACGATCTCAGATTATCAGTTACAATTTCACTTCAAAGCGCGTCAATTTTGAAAAAGTGCTTTCGCAATTGCTCCGTCGCTCGAAACACTTTCACTTTTACTGCACTTACAGAGCATTCTAATATTTCCGCCACTTCTGCATATTTCATATCGGTGTAGCGCGTCAACAATAGCACTTCTCGCTGTTTCTCTGTCAATCTTGCCAAGGCTCGATTCAAGTTCTGTATCGTTTCCACATCTTGCAGTCGTTCGCTCACATCACTTGATAACCAATCGCTTTGGTTCACATCCAATTCGGTCATCTGCATTCGTTTGGACTTTTCCATATGACTGATGCAAACGTTGCGCGCAATTTGATAAATCCAAGCTCTAAAAGATCGCCCTGAGTGAAAACTATTGCGGTATTTAAGAATGCGTTCGAACACCACTTGGGTCAAATCTTCACTCATCGGACGATCCCAAGTCATGCGCATAAAGTAGCTATACATCGGTTGCTTGTAGCGTTCGAATAAGAGTCCGAGCTGTCTCGTTGCTCCCTCTTTTACTTGTTGCATGATGTGTTCGTCTGTCATGATCGCCAACTAGGTGTTCGTGTTTTTTATTGCATTCTTATTTAGGAGTATCTGGGTTTTGGGAAATGGTTACAAGAATTTGGAAAAAAGATTTGAACAAGCCTAGATTCTCAATAGTTACTCCAACATGAAACATTTCGCGCGCCTTTTCAAAAATTTAGATCAAACGACAAAGACGAATTTGAAGATTGCTGCTTTGGTGCAATACTTCAAAGTCGCTGACGATCAGGATAAGTTGTGGACGATTGCGATATTGTCGCATCGGCGTCCGCGTAGAAGTGTGAAAACGACTTTGCTTCGGGAATGGACTTCGGAGCTAAGTGGCATTCCGTTGTGGTTGTTGGAAGATTGTTACTATGTGGTTGGAGATTTGGCAGAAGCGATTGCACTGATGCTGCCGCCTGCAGAGAAACAAAGCGATCATTCTTTTACTTATTGGATCAATTATGTACAAAGTCTAGCGAAACTGGAGGATGAAGAAAAAAAGGAAAAAGTCATCGCTGCATGGAATCAATTGGATACGACGGAACGCTTTATTTTTAACAAACTCATCACAGGCGGCTTTCGTGTTGGGGTATCGCAAAAGTTGATTACCAAAGCACTGGCTCGATACTTAGAAGTGGAAGAAAATGCCATTGCGCATCGTTTGATGGGCGATTGGACACCTGATAGCACCAATTTTGAAGAGCTACTACATTCCGAAAATCCACAAGACGATATTTCCAAACCTTATCCTTTTTATTTGGCTTACGCTTTGGAAGATGAACCTGCTTCTTTAGGCAGTGTAGAAGAATGGCAGATTGAGCGAAAGTGGGATGGGATTCGTGGACAAATTATACTTCGCGAAGGGGAACTCTACATTTGGTCGAGAGGCGAAGACTTAATGACTGATCGTTTTCCAGAATTTCACGGCTTACCTAATTTATTGCCCAACGGAACAGTTATTGATGGTGAAATTTTGCCTTTCAAAAATGGGCATCCGCTGACTTTCAATGTACTACAGACGCGTATTGGCAGAAAAAAGCTGACGAATAAGGTATTGGATAAAGCTCCCGTTGTTTTGATTGCTTATGATTTAATCGAATGGCAAGGCGAAGATATGCGCGAACGTCCGATGAGTGAACGGCGAGCTATCTTGGAGCAACTACTCAAAGAAAATGATACGCAAGGTGTTGTTTTGCTTTCCGAAATCGTAAAAGCCGAAACTTGGGAGCAATTTGCTGAAATTAGAGAAAATTCCCGCGAACACCACAGCGAAGGACTGATGCTCAAGCGCAAAAACTCCCCCTATAAATCAGGCAGAAAACGCGGGGATTGGTGGAAATGGAAAGTTGATCCATTGACGATAGATGCCGTTATGATTTATGCACAACGTGGCTCGGGTAGAAGAGCAAATTTGTATACTGATTACACCTTCGGGGTTTGGAAAGACGATGTCTTAGTGCCGTTTACCAAGGCTTATTCAGGGCTTACCGACAAAGAGTTTAAGGAAATCACATCTTGGGTGCGCCAGAATACCTTAGAGCGATTTGGACCAGTCCGCAGTGTTCGTCCAACTCATGTTTTTGAGATTGCTTTTGAAGGCATACAGAAGTCTACGCGTCATAAATCGGGCGTTGCTTTGCGCTTTCCAAGGATGCTGCGTTGGCGCAAAGACAAGAAAGTGAAAGAGGCGAATACTTTGGAAGATTTGCATGGGATGTTGGAGGTTTATGGGCAGTAGATAGGATTTAAGTCAAAAGATATTCTACTATCACACAATAGACTCACAAATAAAATCAGGAATAATTCCCGACGCTCGAATCAAAACTTCGGCTCTACGTTCTTGCGTATTTCCAGTTAAAACCAGAGCGGTTTGAATACCGAATTTATTTCCGCCCAGGATGTCGGTATGCAAAGTATCTCCGACCATTAAGATGTCTTGTTTCCGAAAATCTCCTAATTGATTGATCTGCTCAAAAGCGTACATAAACATCTGGGAATCAGGCTTCCCAAATTGAATAAATTTCCGATTAAGAATGCTTTCCACCAACTGTGCGATGCCACCTGTGGCGATAGAAACGTCATTTTTGGCGACTGGATACAACCGATCAGAATTGGCGACAATGACTGGAATATTTTTCCTGCGTAGTAAATTCACTGCTGTGTTGATATCAAAATTCCAATCGAAGCCTTCATCATCCAGAAAGACGAAAGCTGCAATTTCTTCCAATTGTTCCAAATTGACTTGACTAATATGAATTGCTTTCAATTTGGCATCTATAATATACTGTGCAGATGCAGGTGTACCAAGATAGGCTACCTTCCCCGTGGTCACTTTGCTTTCCAAAAAGTGCTTCGCCATCATGCCCGAAGTAATAATATCTTCTGGCTGAATAGACTTCAATCCTAGCTTATGAAATTTCTCCATTTGCCGCTTTGGACTACGCGAAGCATCATTGGTTAGAACTCGGATTAGAATACCCGACGATCTCAATTGTTCAACGGTTTTTCCTACTCCAGTAATCAAACCTTTATAGTTTTTGATGACGCCGTAAGAATCTAGGAATACAACTTTGAATTGTTGGGCAATCTCTAAGAAAGAGGAAATTTGCATAGTAGTAGGGCTGGATATTGTTTAAATTTGTCGGATAGGTTTGCCGTTCGATAGGGGTTGATTGTAGTCTAATCTGCTTTGACGTTTTCATCCTTGATATTTTTCGAGATAATTATTTGTGATCTTATTCATGATTCAACTGCGACTGTTTAATAATTTGTGTCAATTAGACCTTATTCACAAACAACTTTTTAAAAAGCTAATTGGCTAATTTTTAGTATTGCAATTTGCGCTTGAAGATTTTTGTGAATAATAACCACTATTAAATTTTAGTAAATTACTAATCAAAACACCGCGAACTCTGCGTGCCACACTATTTTGAACACCCCCGTTCAACTATGAAACCATTCAACTCTATAACAATCACTCTCTTCCCAAATTCCGAACGCGCCAGATAGAAATTACCATCCGGACAGGCAATAAAAATGCGCCAATTACACTACCGACACCAAAGAACAGCATTTCGCTGTAAATGTATTTGGATAAACCTTCTTTTTCAACTGCTGCATTATTGGAAATGACAGCTTCCC
>JBCDFY010000278.1:0-8831 GCA_039176995.1 Bacteroidota bacterium | reverse complement strand
GAAAAATACCTGAAAAAAGGTATCTTTAATTCATTTAAAAATTTGATCTTGCTCCAAACTTGTATAAAATATAAAAATATTGTTTAATTATCTGAAAATGAGGTTATTAAATAGATCGGAAAACTAAAATTTATTGCAAGAAGATAGCATGAACCTACAAATTTGTCCCATATATTCTAACGACAACCATTCTATCCGCTACACTCGTATATATCAATATAATTCCTAAATTTGTGACATAAAAGATCACGCATTTTTAAAGCCGCACAATAGTATCGTTTCCGACATTATTTCTATTTACAACAAGTATGAAAATTGAACAATCTTTTTGAAGAGCGACCGTTAGTTGTTCCTTTTCAAAAGGTTAAATTTTAACTTCCCTTCAGGACACTTTTGATGGAAGAATCTTCATTGTTTATTAACTCAAACTATAATTATTATCATGAACAACTTTACAAAGATATTATCCATACTTGCCCTTTGCTCGTTTATTATAACTTCAATGAATGCTCAAACATTACTCGGAAACTGTAATGCGAATACTGCTTCAGATGGTTCGGGACAACAGGTGAATGTTGGTCTGCAAGCAGTGGTCACCGTCCAACCAGTGGTCACTAATTGCCGATTTGAACTAGCAATCGTCATAGGCACAGTGGACGGTTCAGATGCAGATGCTGATGTGACTTGTAACATTGGAATAAGTGCAGCGGGACTTCCTGCTCCCTTTGATATCGTCGCCGTTCTTCCATCAGGGCAGCCTTCAATTGTTATTCCTGTAACTAGCGGGGTAAATTTGGTTTGTGATGTTACTTTCGTGATGACTGTTCAGATCGTTGGTGGTTCAGGCTGTATGGATAATGCTGTTTTCCCCGTAGAATTGACCAAATTTGAAGCAACTGCTAACGCCAATCAAGAAATAGAACTCTTTTGGGAAACTGCTTCTGAGACAGAAAATCAAGGATTTGAAATCGAAAGAAGTCGAGAAGGGAAAAAGTGGGAAACGCTTGATTTTGTGAAAGGCGCAGGTACAACTCTGGAGGCACAAACTTACGCTTGGACAGATACAAAGCCTTATACTCAAGACTTGAACTACTACCGCTTAAAGCAAATAGACTTTGATGGCACAACGGAATATTCCTCAATCATCGTAGCGGCTACCAAATCCAATTTGGATAAAGTGACGATTGCTCCCAATCCTGCCGACAACTACGTGAATTTGCAATTAGGAGACATCGAACGAGCTGCAAAAATTGAAATTTACAACAGTAGCGGTCAACTCCTAAGAACCATCGAAACCTTGCCCAATAGTGCTTCCATTGATCTGAATATCAGTGATTTACCAAGTAGCATTTATTGGATTACGATTTTTTCGGGCAATGATTATCAGCAGCGGAAATTGGTGAAGATGTAGAACTCTAAGGTCACATTAGTTGTTTGTGAGGTATGATTTTTTTATTTTGAGAAATCCAATTCTGATCAAGATTCAACTATGGCTTACAAAGACTTCAAGTTTATAGACCTCCAAAAGCAGTTTGGGATTCGACAAACGAGTGGAAAGCTATTCAAGCAAAAAGTACCATTGGTTGAGCCTTCTGCTCATTTGTTGCGTACCTTAGAGTTGGCTAAAGAATTTCCATTAACTACCGAAAAAGCAGTTTCCGAAGCCTTGGTTTTTCCCATTTTGCAAGAGCTAAAAATTAATAATCGAAAAACGGTTGAATTATTTTCTGGTGAAAAATTGGTGGCAGATAAAACACTTGGCTTGACTGGTGAGTGTGATTTTATCTTTGCAAAAGCACCCGGTTCTAAGGAATTGATTGCTCCTATTATCAACATAACAGAAGCCAAACGAGGAGATATTGATAATCCGCGATCTTTGTCCCAGTCAGCAGCGCAACTAATTGGCGCAAGACTTTTTAACCAGAAAAATGATACACCTGTTGAGCCTATTTATGGTGCTTGCACAAGTGGGCATGAATGGATATTTATGCGCTTAAAAGCTAAGTCAATACTGATTGATACACATCGCTATTCTACAGCAAATCTTGCTACACTTTTAGGTGTCATACAGCATATAATTGACTTGAATTTGCAACTAAGTTTTTCAAAAAATAGCATAGTGGATAACTAACCATGGCAGGTCTCTACATCCACATTCCCTTTTGCAAACAAGCGTGTCACTACTGCAATTTTCACTTCTCCACTTCTTTGAAGTATAAGTCAGAAATGGTCAATGCTATTTGTCAAGAAATCGAATTGCAAAAGGATTACCTACAAGGCGCACCGCTCGAAACGATCTATTTCGGTGGTGGTACCCCTTCTTTGCTTTCCCAAGCAGAATTGGAACAGATTTTTGAGCGAATTAATCGTTTCCATTCTGTAGTGGAACAGCCTGAAATTACTTTAGAAGCTAATCCAGATGACTTGAGTAGAACTAAACTCCAAGAGCTTGCTGCTTCTCCCATCAATCGCTTAAGCATTGGTATTCAATCCTTTGCGGAAGCAGATTTGCAAGCAATGAACCGTGCGCACAATGCTGAGGAAGCTAAAAACTGCATCCTTTGGGCAAAGGAAATGGGTTTTGAGAACCTAACTATTGATTTGATTTATGGTAGCCCAACGACGAGCGATGCGATTTGGGAAAAGAACTTGGAGCAAGCCATCGCTTTCGATATTCCGCATATTTCTAGCTATTGTCTAACCGTCGAGCCACAAACAGCACTCGATTATTTCGTTCGCGTCGGAAAAGCTCAACCCATAGATGAGGCACAAGCTAATCGGCAGTTTGAGTTCTTGATCCAGTACTTGCAGTGCAACGGTTTTGTGCATTACGAAATCTCCAATTTTGCCAAACCAAATTCCTTTGCTTGCCACAATTCTAACTATTGGAAAGGAGTTCCTTATCTTGGTATTGGTCCTTCGGCGCATTCCTTCAATGGCGAAAGTCGGCAGTGGAACATCGCGCATAACGCGAAGTATTTAAAGGCATTACAAGAAGATGGAATAGCCTTCGAGCAAGAGATTTTGACATCGGAACAACGCTATAATGAATATGTGATGACTGGTTTGCGCACTATTTGGGGTTGTGATTTAAAAGAAATAAGGAGTTTTGGAGCAGCTTATGAAACGCACTTTTTAAAAGCAATTCATCCATTTTTGGCGGATGAAAAAGTATTGCGGAATGGTGAGAATTACGTCCTTTCTACGAGCGGAAAGCACTTGGCAGATGGCATTGCGATGGAGTTGTTTTTTGAGGAGTAACTCTGGAGTAGACTTTTACCTAAAAGAATATTACTAAGTGCATAATTAATAGTGCTGGATCAGCTTAGTGTTAGATAGAACTTGAAGATTTTCAAAATCTCCAAGTTCTAACATAGTCTTAGATATCGCAACCTACTGCGAAACGCTATATCGACGATTTAAACCCTTCATAAAAGCGGTCATCGAATCAACGTACAAATATCCTTTACTGTACTTCAGGTTCAAATCTTTGAACACCAAGCGGTCAAAATTATCCAAAATCATTGGTGCTTGACTATTCGATGCCATCAAGCGCAATCTACCTAAAGAAGGCGTATTCAAAACGAAATATTCGCGATCTGCATCGTATTCTCCCAACTCAAAGTTTTCGTCCCACTCTACATTGTCCTCAAAATAGCGCAGTACCTTGCTCACTACTCCTGCAACGATTTCTTCGCGATAATCTTCCTTCTCTTTCATGCGCTTTTCGTATTGCGCTGTTTTTTCGAATGGCTCTTTTACGCTCCATTTGTCCACCGCTTTTTGTGCCAAAATATCAATGCGTTCCTCTAAATTTGGAACTTTCCAAAGACGAATACTGCCATCGCGGCTTGCGCTTGCCAAAGTCTTGCCATCTGGACTGAATTTGACTTCTTCTACATCCGAATTGTGAATATCTTGAGAAACATTTAAAATTAGTTCTCCAGTCGCTAAATCCCATAATTTTACAGTCTTATCACCGCCGCTGGTGGCTAAAACTAAACCATTTGGGTCGAACGCAACAGACCAAACATCCGTAACGTGTCCTGGAAAACTGAATTGCTCTTGACCTGTGTGATAATCCCAAACGCGTGCTTTATTGTCCCAAGCACCACTGGCAATGAAGCGAGAATTATGACTCCATTTCACATCCCAAATTTCGTCGGTATGCCCGCGCAAGGTTTTCAATAATTCACCCGTTTCGATATTCCATACGCGCAATTGATGATCGCCACAAGCCGTCACAACTTGTGTCCCATCGTCGTTGAAATCGACTGAAGTCACGTTGTCCTGGTGTCCGCTCAAAGTCTGCAAACGCTTACCCGTGCTTACGTCCCAAATAATGGCAGTGCGATCCCAACTCGCACTAGCAAGTAACTTTCCATTGGGGCTGAAGGATAAGTCACGAACGTAGTCATTGTGTCCTTCCAAAGAGATGATTTTCTCGCGCGTGATCGTACTCCAAAGAATGATCTTTTTGTCTACCCCACCACTAGCTACGATGGTTCCTTTAGGAGAACAAGCAACTGCGAGTACATCGTCAGTATGTCCTTCCATAGAACCTAGCAGTTTTCCAGTTGTGGCATTCCAAATATCAACGGTCTTTGAAGAACCACCACTGATAAGATAGCGACCATTCGGAGTGTAGTCAATGCCAATAATAGCATTTTCAGTGACGATACTTCTTTTTAGATAGGTCGTATCGATTTCGTTTCCTTTTTGAACTTCATTACAATTGGTTGCGTAAGCAGCAACCCCTAAAATTGGAATCAGTAAAGCTGTAAATAATTGTCTTAGTAGCATTGTAAAGTAGATTAAAATTGTAAAATAGGTTGTGTGAAACGACTACTAGCTATGACAAATATGGATTTTTGTATCAAAATATGTATACGTATACAGTTTTGTGTTAAAGGTTGTACGGTAAAAATTCAACAAGGTTTGTTTTTTTATATTTTTTGTAGTGCTAAAACGAATATGCTTGTTTTCAGAATCATGAAAACATTGATAAACAATTACTTATGATTATTTTATATGTAAAAAATGACTGTTATTTTTATTTTGTGACAGTATAATCGAATAGATTTATACTAGTTTAATAAATGCCACCAGCTCTTCTCTCCATTTTGTTTAATGTTTTTTCCACCTTAGGTAAACGCTTTGGTGTATCAAAGTTGACAGCACTTTTATCGTTTAAACTCTCTAGAAAAGCAACAACTTTTTGCTGTTCTGTTGAGGTAAGTAAATTGTTAGAATGAATATTTTGTTTAACGTTGTTGAAAAGGTGTTCGAAGAGGTCTTCTTGAGAGTTTAAGGTGCCTCGATGAAAATAAGGCATCGTAAATTGTAGATTGCGAACGCTGGGTGTCTTGACTTTGATTATTTCCTCACAAGCATAATTTTGTACTTTTTGAGTAGTGGTTGCATTCAAGCCACTAAACAAAGGAGCTTGATGACAAGTACCACATTGAGCTTTCCCCATAAATAATTTGTAGCCTTCCAATGCAGTTGAATTAAGTTCTGTTTCGTCTCGCATAAAGCGATCAAAAGGCGATTCAAAGCTGACCAAAGTACCAAGATATGCTTCCAGAGCTTGGTTGATTTGAGTGGAATCCAATCTTCTCTTATCGGGAAAGCATTCTTCAAAAAGTTGAATATATTCCGATGAAGTATTTAATTTTTGGATGATTTCAGCATAAGTCGTTCGGAACTCTTGCGCTTGATGAACGACGAAATCAATCTGCTCGGCGAGGTTGGTCTTAGACAGATCGTGACCAAATTGATAGTTAAAAATAGAGTTGATGAGCGAGGGTGAATTCTTCTCGAGTTTTGATAAATAATCAAAGCCCAAACTCGTGCTGCGACCATCCGAAAAGGCTTTTTGTGCTTGGTGGCAAGAAGCACAGGTGCGTTTATCATTGCCAGAGAGTAGCGGATCAAAGAAAAGGAGTTGACCTAATTGAGCGAGTTTTTGCGAATCTAAATTTTCATTTACATCAATAAAGGCTTCGCTTCGCAACCAGTTACCACTGAAAAATTCTTGATCTAAATTTAGATGATCTGCCCACTCAGGAGCATCATTGCCAATTAGTACAATAAGTTGATTATGAATGGGTTGAATATGTTTTTTTAATAGTTCAACTCGATCTATATCTTCAAATTTTTGCTTTCCGACAACGCGAGATAGTTTTTTGTAATCACTATTAAGTTCTTCTCTTTTGCCAATACTTTCCAAGATCAATGAGTGAAAATAGAGCACTTTTTTGTAATCTTCTGAGACTTGTTTAGTTTGAAAATGGTGACTACCTGAAAGGACTTCTACATATAAATTATAATGGTCGAGTAGGAGGGCAGTAAAAATCTCACGATCTTGCCAA
The DNA here is from genome assembly GCA_039176995.1 of Bacteroidota bacterium. Taxonomy (GTDB): domain Bacteria; phylum Bacteroidota; class Bacteroidia; order Chitinophagales; family Saprospiraceae; genus JAAUTG01. The sequence goes on along the minus strand of JBCDFY010000278.1, from coordinate 2,457 downwards.
TCGTGATTTTGTATTTTACTTTTAAAAAGTTGAAGAAAAGAATGAAACGTTTCAAAGTCTTTTGTTACTATCTTTTTTTCCTCCAACAATTCTTTTTCCCACAGTTGTAAGAGACCCACGTTGGCACCACAAACTGCCTGTTCAATATTGTATTTATTATTATTGATGCTTGCTGCTGCTTCCTCTAATTGCAGTGGAGCGAATGTCCAACTGAGCGTTAAAATCTGAGAACGAAGGCGGGTGAGCCTTTTAAGATTTGGCTTATGCTCTAGCATTTTTACGTCGTCCATTGCAACGTCAATGTGTGTAAGGAGTATCTTTTCTAAAGTTGTATTCTTTTTGTCAATTGTAGTAGCGAGCAAAACGATGCCCAATAAAAGCAAAACAGCGGTTCGGTATAACATAATTGATACGTTTGCTTAAAAGGAACGAGAAAGCGACCGATTGAGTTACTCTTTTTTGGTCATTATAGCGCAAACAAAAAATGACGAGCAAAAACCGCTCGTCACTACAGAACAACTTTACCTGTTATTGTGTAAAAACAATTACAAGTGAATTAATATAATAAAATCATTGAGTAGATGTAGAATTATTCTCACTCTTAGACGCTTTTTGTTTCTTATTTAGCTCGCCGCCTGTCGGCGGCGCAAAAGAAAAAAGTGTACAGGAGTGAAAGATTTATTACTTCTTTATTTCTCTTAGAATGCCGTCAACCCAAGGGCTTACCGAACGCAAAATAAGAGCGATTGGTAAGCCCGATGCCAAAACACCGCATTTTCTGTTTGCCAGTTCTTGCTCGTTGCAACAGTTAAATCAAATAAGAAAAATGAGCTCGAACTTAACTATCAGAAGCTGCTTAAGCTGACGACATTCGATTATGGATGTCTGCCACTTTAATGCGAAACCGTATATTTTTTATTCATTCCCTCCACCGAAGCGGTCATCGAATCTACAAAAATGAGTCCTCGACTATATCGTAGGTTCAAGTCCTTAAAGGTCATGCGTTCAAAGTTGTCAACGATCATAGGTGCTTGAGTATTAGAAGCCTTTAGGCGTAGCCGTCCTAGTGCAGGTGTATTCAAAACAAAATACTCGCGATCAGGATCGTAATCACCGAGCTTAAAATCCTTATTCCAGTCTACATTATCCTCGAAATAGCGCAGCACTGTAGAAATAACTTCTTCCACGATTTTCTCTTCATATTTATCGTAACTTTTCATGCGTTTTTCATATTCGGTCGTTTTTTCATAAGCAGTTTTTTGACTCCATTCTTCTACTGCTCGCACAGAGAGTAAAGCAATGCGTTCTTCCAAATCAGGTACGTCCCAAAAGCTAATCGTCCCATCTCGACTAGCACTAGCAAGTAGTTTTCCATTTGGACTAAATTTTACTTCTTCGATGTCTTCTGTATGTGCGCTTTCAGATAGGTTCACCACTAGCCTTCCAGTAGCCAAATCCCAAACTTTAACCATACGATCTGCACCAGAAGTTGCCAGAATCAAAGATTCTGGATCAAAGTCAACAGATTCAATATCTTTATTGTGTCCTGAAAAATTGAATTGTTCTTCGCCCGTCTCATAGTCCCAAATACGTACTTTATCATCCCAAGCACCACTGGCAATAAAGCGCGAATTATGACTCCATTCTACATCCCACACTTCGTCAGTATGTCCTTTCAGCGTCTTCAGTAATTCACCTGTTTTGACATCCCAAACGCGCACTTGATTGTCGCGACAAGCAGTCACGACTTGCGTTCCATCTTTGTTAAAATCTGCAGAAGTCACAATGTTTTTGTGTCCGCTTAAAGTCTGTAGGCGTCGCCCTGTGCTTACTTCCCAAATGATGACCGAACGATCCCAACTGGTACTACAAAGTAACTTCCCGTTAGGACTGAATTTCACGTCACGGATATAGTCAGAATGCCCATCCAATTCCACAGCTTTGTCCCAAGTGATCATGCTCCAAAGAATGACTTTTTTGTCTAAGCCACCGCTAGCAATCACAGTACCTTGTGGAGAACAAGCCACCGTCAGAATGGCATCCTTATGTCCTTTCATTTTTTTTAGTAGCCTTCCAGTAGAAACATTCCAAACATCAATGTCTCTGGAAACACCACCGCTTACAATGTAGCGACCGTTGGGTGTGAAATCAATACCCATCACTGGATGTTGAGTAGCAATGCTTTTTTTCAGGTAGGTCATGTCTAAACCATCCGAGGAAGGAGGTTCTGCATAAACAATCAAAAAAGAAAAAAATGAAAAGATAAAGGAAGTATAGATGTGTCTAAACGTCATAGCAAAGGTGTTCTGTATTGTTTAAAAATCAAGAATCAATCTGCTAGCTTCACTATAACATTAGACTTTATTGGAGTAGATGCTTATTAAGAGGATGCAAATATATAAAATTAACACATTCAAATTAAAATAATATGTTATTATTTTAAATATTTTTTTTATT
>JBCDFY010000277.1:0-8912 GCA_039176995.1 Bacteroidota bacterium | reverse complement strand
GAGCATGACGATCTGCTTCCGAATAAACAGCAAGGGTTTGGATGCCCATTTTTCGAGCAGTACGCATGACGCGCAGTGCAATTTCTCCTCGGTTGGCAATGAGTATTTTTTTCATTTCAATGTTCGTTGTGCGGTGTCTATTCCATGATAATTTCGTAGTCGTAGTCTTTGTATTTATAACCAAGCATTCGCATAGCAGTTTTCAATTTCTTGACACATTTATCGCTATCATCTCTATAAGCAATAAACATTTCGATCATCAATGCCTCGTTGCTTTCTCCTGCTGATTCGATAGCTAATTTCAATTTTCTGACATAATCTTCTTTTTCGTCTTTCGGAGCGGTAAATAGCTTGACAATTTGTCTACTTTCATCTTTCTTTTTTGTCTTAGATTCAGTCAATTCATTTAGCCTTCTACTTTTTTCCTTTGGTTTTGTTAGCTTAGCTTTATAGGCTTCCAATTCGAGTGCAACATCATTAGTGTTATCACAAGTAATCTGCATAATATCTGAGGCACTATCGAGTAGCACATTCCCATTGTAAGGTATCGGAAGCGACTCATCATAGTACATCTCAATCATTATATGATCGTAGTCCTTTTTTGTGGGGTGAAGCGTAAAACTATATTCTAGCCACTGATTACCGATGACGGCTTTAGAAATTGATAATAATTCTTCTGTATTGCAATAATCGTTCCCGCCCCATATTCTGATAATTCCAGGCTCACTGTAATTGACTAATTCTTCAGTAGTACGACTTTGACCAATGTAGGATAGAGAACGCGCCAGCAAAATATTGAATTCGTAACACTGATTAGCTTGCAGCGGAGCGGTCAATTTTTGTGCTACTGCTTCCCAGGTATGATTATCTCTAACTACCATACCTAGGTAGGTCGCTCCATCGTAAGCTGACATATTCACTTTAAATTCTCCACCACCTGGTGCAGGATGTACATCAGGTGGCGTTTCATTATCAAAGCCACAGTCATACCAGCCTTTAGGAGTGTAAGACTGCCGTGGAAAGCCCTCAAAAGAAGGATTTTTGAGCGCAATAACCGTTTGTGCATTTGCGACTAGACAAAAGAGGAATGAAAGTAATAGAAGGGTAATGCGATTGTACCTGATTTTTAGCATTATATAATGTAATTGGATGAATGAATAAACACTGCGCTCAAAAGTAGCATAATTTTAAGGAAAGCGAAATAAATTGAGGTATTTAGAAGTAACTCCTGTTTGTGCAAACGAGGGAACTATTTTTTAGCTACGTGCATTCCCGATTTGGAGGACTACCAATCTTACAACAAGCATAAATAATATGACACTACCTAATTACTTGGCGGATATGATAAAGGGGTTTGAAAATAACGACCCACGCTATAAAGATTTGAGCAATCACCTTGGTCAATCAAATAAAGATATGTTAATAAATCTACCTTATGAGCAGTTGGGAGAACTAGCTGAACTTCGATCTTTATCCATCAAAAATAACGAAATCTCCAAGATCGATGATCGAATTGGGGCTTTGACGGCTTTGGAGCTCTTGGACTTATCAGAGAATCCACTGCATACTATCTCTTCTGAAATTGGGAAATGTGTCCACCTCAAATTATTCAAGGCAGCCAGCACCGCAGAAATTCCACTAGAAGATAAACTGCAGTTATTGGAAGGTAAATATGAACCCAACTACTTGAGTGATGCTGGTTTGAGAACACTTCCTGCTTCTTTTGGTCACCTAAAACAATTAATATCGCTCTACCTAGAGGAGAATCGCTTTGAAGTGATTCCTGATGCGATCTTCGAACTAGAAAATCTGAACTTTTTGGATATTAGCTTCAATGAAATTAAGTATGTTTCTCCAAAAATTGGGCGACTGAAAAACTTGACTTACTTGAAATTGAGTTGGAATAAATTTCACGAATTGCCAGATGAAATAGGGCAATTGAAACAATTGGTTAGATTGCGATTGGATGGTCTAACGCTACATCGATTGCCAGAAGGCATCGGGGGCTTAGAAAACTTAGAAATGCTAGAAATCTGTTATGGAAAAATTGATGAGATTCCAGCCACGATCAAGCATCTGAAAAAATTGAAGCATATTTACTTGTATCGTACGGAAATCTCAGCTATTGATTTGAATATGCTGAAGGTGCTTTTGCCAGATTGCCAGCTATATTTAGACTTCTAAATTAGTGGGGACTCTTTGTTTTTGCGTATTTGTCATTTGGACTGTTTCATCTGCTTCGTCTCACACCTGAGATAGACAGGTTTGACGAGCAGGAGTGCGATACTTCAATCCGCAAACAACGTGAGACGTTGTCGCGAGCACTGCGTTTTGTTGATGTAGTAGACGAACAGGGTGAAAAGCGTGAAAAATACGCCTTTGGGCGTAGAAGATAAGCATTCAATAGATGCTCTTTTATGTAATTTCCAGCTTGAACCATTTGTTTGTAGGCTGTGTTTTATAGTTGTTGAATAATAAAACAAGCACATTATGACATCTTACAGTAATTTTACGCTTTCACAAATTAGAGAGCAGTTCAACATTGCTAATAAGCGTTCGTCCTTGTTCCCTAATATTCAAGCACTTCCTCCTTTAGATTCTTTACAAAAAGCCCTAAAAACGGCAAGAGAACTTCCTTTAAAAAGTAAAAAGGCACGCTCTGAAATGATCGTTGTACCCATTTTGTTAGATATCAGAGAGCGAAACAGTAATTTTTTTACGATCTACTCTGGTGACCATCTTAATGCAGATGAAGCAAAAGGTTTGCGAGGAGAATGTGACTTTATGCTGGCACGTGATACAGGTTCTTTTGAATTAAACACACCTATTCTTCAAATCGTGGAAGCAAAGAAAAGCGATATAGAAATGGGCATTCCGCAATGTGCAGCACAGATGTTAGGGGCATCTGTTTATAATGAAAAAGAAGGACACCCAATGAATCGCATTTATGGTTGTGTCACGACAGGTGATATATGGCAGTTTATGCTGCTGGAAAATAATGAGATTCACGTTGACATAGAAAAGTATTATCTTGGAAATCTCGAAGAATTAATCGGTGTATTTCAACAGATCATGGATTATTTTAAGACCTTGCCTATCTAAATCAAGCCCATCCGAATCCCCTTTGCCACCATTTGTGCCGTATTCCGGCAGTTCATCTCTTTACGAATATTGTTCCGGTGTGTCCTTACCGCATGTTCGGGGCGCATAAATATCTTACTGATTTCTTTGACGGTAAAACCTTCCGCCATATAGCCAGGTACTTCTAATTCACACTTTGTCAAATGGGATGGTTTAGGCGAGCATCGTGTTTTGTTGATGTAGTAGACGAGCAGGGTTTTTTAGTTGCAGCGAACGGTCTACAATCTGACGAACAGGCTGGGCAGACAGGTTGTTTGTCACGAATTCCTTAAACACTATTTCTTTTCAGCAGTCTTTTCCATATCTTTTCTCTGATTTTCGATAATTGTTTTCAAGCCTTTCATTATTCGCATAATGCTATAAATATCATTTCGAGTAGCAACAAATTCACTACTAATGCAATAGGTATAATTTTGCAAAGTTAAGAAAAACCAATTCCTGCCACTGATATATGCACCATAGATTGGAAAAGCATTATTGTTCAATTCTTGAGCTGCTAACATTGCTATCAATAATTGACCCAGAGGATCATTATTTACACCATCTTCCTTCTTGTACTCATGTAAACAAAAATAGGGTTGCTTTGGCTCAAATTCACCTGATGCAACCATTAAATCAACTTCACCACTTACTTCTTTCCCATCAATTTTTCCTTTCAACTTTCTATTGGCATATGACTTAAAGTAGTCGGTGTCGTAATCAGCCATTCCTATGATAAATGAGATGAACTTTATAATCAGTTCCTGTTCATTCCAAATATCAACATAACGTATCAATTTTTCTTTTAGGATATCAAGTGACGCTTTTTCAGCATCAGATAATTGTGATGAACTGGATAACCAATGCTCTAAGTCTTCACATTTTCGTGTTAATTTTAGTCCAAATTCATCCGCAATATCTTGTCTCGTCCAATGTTTGAATGATTTCATCTATCCGTTTTTTACTTTTCTGTAAAGATAAACCATTTTTAATTTTGTTGCATAATCTTCTAAAATAGGACACGAATCGTCGAATGTCTGTGACCCTGTTTGCTCATTACCTCCACAATGAAACGAAACGCTAACTACAATATTTATTTGTTGTATATTGACCAAAGTAAAAGGACTCCTGTCCGCCTTTTATGCTACGTGCAGCATAAGACGGACAGGAGTCCTAAACCTTTGTTCGTGTATAAGCTCCAGCTTATAACGAGCGGCATACGTTGTGCGCGAACAGGTCTTACTATCGGTCTAACAAAGCTGAAATTGATCTAGAGATCAAGGAGAATGCAGTCGTTGATTACGAAGACTAAATTTTATGTTTATTAGAATTTCGATATGCAAGTAGTAGATTATCTACAGCAGTATGGATTTGAGCAGTATAAAACACTTAGAGCATCAGGGTTACTTACTTCCTATTTCCCCTTGGCTTGTATCCATAGACTTTTTCATGTGCATCTATAAAAGCATCTTCTAATAGTCGCGCAGTCTCATTTCCAGCTATATCTTTCACTAAAATATGACCTTCAAAACGATACCAATTCGCAACGATGTTGAACAAATCTAGTTGTTCGCGTAGGCGTTTGGAGAGACCATCCTTGTCAATAGGATCGCCACTGATGCCATACTTAAAAACTTCGTTTTCCAAAAGATCGAGAATCTCGTAGAGATGGTAAGATTTCGGATTTTTCTTGTCATTGCCATGATAATTTGCCATTGCTTATACTTCTGTTTCCCAGGCGGCTTTGTTGCTGTAAGTCTCATAACTTAAGCTGGTAGCATAATGAAAAGTCTTGTCTGTTTTGCGTTCATAGGCATCAGATGCAATGCGCAGTAAGGGTTCAAAGGTCAAATCTTTGGGCATTTCTTCAGGCCTTGCCAGCGCAGTTTCGTAAGCCGCTCGACCATTGGCAATTACGCAAGCTCTTGCATATAAAAAGTGATCTACAGAGAAATAATGATCTTTTTGATAAGCAGCACTCCCAATCGCTTTGGCATGATCGGGCGTATCCAAATGATACAATTTGTTGGTTAATATCTCTTGAAAAGTGTAAATTTGACTCAAAGAATACGTACTCAAACGCTCAACAGCTGGTGCTATGATTACTAAATCTTCTTCCGCTTCCCAATTCAATAAATCTATGATCTCCCAGAACTGTTTTTCTGTCAGCGACTCATCTGGCAATTCGTTTATCCTGAACTCTACTTCTGCACCAGCGTAGTTAGCCTTAACTTGCTCTAACCACTCCATGGTCAAATCCGCTACTTTTACTTTCAGAATCGCTGTCATAGAAAGAATTTGAATATTGATGTTTGGATCAAAAACAAGCAGACTTAATAAATGGTTTTAAGTGCTAGTTGATGAATACTTTTATTCGTGAGCGAATATGTCAAGCGAACAGGTGAGTGTGGTAGACGAGCAAAGGGAACGAGTAAATCTTCATTAAGTCACATTCTTCGCAACTTCCTCAATCGTTTTCAGTTCTTCTTGAAGTTCATCGGCATAGGCTTCTATATCATAATCATTTTGTAAGCCCAACCAAAATTTTGCGCTAGTACCAAAATATTTGCTCAGACGCAAGGCAGTATCTGCCGTAATACGCCTTCGCCCTTTCACGATCTCACTTATCCTTGTTTGAGGTATATGTATGGATTTCGACAACCGATATTGGCTTATTTCCATTGGCTTCAAAAACTCTTCTAATAATACCTCTCCTGGATGTATATTCGGTAATTTTTTCATTGCTTAATGATAATCTATTATGCGAATAACGACTGTACAGATATCATCTTTCTTTACATTTGACTTAGATATAGTTCAGGTCAATATCCGCAAATTGAGCAACAAGTATGCTCAGTAATTCTCTTCGGACAGAAACACAAATTTCAACTTATTTTTCTCCAAAAAAATAAGTTGAAATTTGTGTTTCTGTCCATAAAAAACCTTTGGGCATACTTGTTGCGCGATCTCAAACACTTTACTAAGTTTCAAAAGTTTAGTAAAACTGTTACTATCACAAAATTGAGTATTTTACCCGTTATTCGCATCTATTATTTGAACTTGGTAAGCGTCATTTCCCATCCACTGAAATATCATTCGCCACTGCTTATTGATTCTAATGCTCCAATATCCATTCCAATCTCCGATCAATTTTTCTAATTTATTGCCAGGTGGAATCCTCAAATCGTTAATATCCTGTGCGTTATTTATCATTCGTAACTTTCTCCTTGCCTTTGGCTGTATGTCAGTTGGCAACTTTTTGGAATAATGTCCATTCCATATTTTCTCCATTTCTTTGTCTCCAAAGCTTTTTATCATGATAGCGAATAACGTTACTAACGCCAAAGGTAAGTAATTGGTTCTATTTTATTGATGTTGATGCGTATTTATATGACATATGCCTTTACTAGATAAAGGAAAAGCGTCCTTGATTCAGCATTATGCTTGCTTGTTGCCTATTATCTTTTTGTAAATATAGTCTTTCCGGACGGGAGTTCGATGCTTTTGTCCGCAAACAACGTGAGACGTTGTCGCGAGCATCGTGTTTTGTTGATGTAGTAGACGAGCAGGAGGTAAAAACAGATCGCTCTCTGCAAAGAAAACGATCTAAATGATTTTACTTCTATACAGTGTGCAACAATTAGGTAATGAAAAAGGCTATTCTTATTCTGTAAGTATCATTTGCTTACTATCCGTTATTTTTCCGTCTAAGATAAGCGTGTAGCGATAACTGCCAGCACTCAATGTGTAGGCTTCTAGTTGTATTTCTCCTTTTCCTCTTTCTTTAATAGGAATACGTTTTAGTATTGCTCCATTTTGTCCAATGATTTGTAAGCTTGCGTCATTCACTTTTGTAGGAATGAAGAATTGGATTTTGGTATAATTAGAAAATGGATTTGGTTCGTTTTGGAAAAGCTGAGCATCACTTACTGAAACTGTTGTCTCATTTATATTCAAATTTGTCGTAGTGCTTGTTAGACTCTCTACTAAAGCCTCTAGCTTACTCAATCGCTGTTCCAAAGCTGCATTTTTTCCTTTTAATTCATCGTTTTCTACACTCAATTCTTGAACAGCTTTTGTTACAATTGGAATGATATTGATATAGTCAATACCCAGATATTCTACTTGTTCGATTTTACCAGAAGGCTTAGGATCATTAGTATCAATAACTTCAAGTGCATTTACAGACTCATAGACCAATTCAGGTAATATTTCTTGAACTTCTTGTGCAATAAAACCATATTGAGTTGTTGTAGGAAGATTCATTCTAGCATATTCTTTCTGCTTGTATTCATACGTTTTAGGCTGCAATTTTAAAAGAAGATCAAGTCCTTTGAAAGTTCTGATATTTTTTTTCAATTTCTTATCAGAAGTGTTAATCAAAGCTCCCATATAGCCTAAATTTCCATTAGAAAAAACACCATAAGATGTAGTTGCTCCTCCAGTAAAAACATTACCATAAACACCATATCTAGTATTACCAGTTTGTGAATAACCAATTAGTCCTCTTCCAGTCCCAGAATTATTGCCTGTTGCATAAGCAAAAGCTCCAGTTTTAAAGGTAGAAGAATTGCCTCCTGAGGATTGTTCATTAAAATATGCAGCACCACTACTAGCCGTAGTACTCCCTTGCCTACTTACATCTAGACCGTATAAATCGAAAGTACCAGATTGTACAAAATCTGAAATATCTACTGTACCATTTATAATGCCTAGATTACCATCCATAAATATTTCGTTATTATCACTTACAGAAAATATAACATCTTCAGTATCATTTCCATCAGCTACTACGAATCTTGAATCTGGAGTTGTTGTTCCTACTCCTACATTACCGTCAGGACTCAGACGAAATCTCTTATCATTCGTAGGACCTCCTAGAGTAACACTACCTCCCTCAAAGTTTACAGCTATTCCACTAACAACACCATTATTTCTTCCTTGTATTTCATTATTATCAATAGCCAGATTGGTAGCATTTAATGGACCATTAATAATATAGCCACCACTGACAGCATTGGCATCTGTTCCATTTACTATATTTAATTTACTTTCAGGATTAGTTGTTCCTATTCCTACATTTCCATTTTCATTAATTCTCATACGTTCTACTAAATTTCCGCTCAAAGAAGTCTTAAATCTTAAACTTCCATTTACTGTACTTGGAGAAGTAAAGTCAGACTCTGCATAGCCTTCTATTTGACTAGCAAATCGCATAGTCGTTCCATCCCAACCTCTAAAAGACAAAAAACCTAGCCTTGTTGGGTTTGTTACACTTGTTTTTGCTGTCGATGTACCTTTACTTCTGTAAAAAACTATTCCTCCTTCTCCTGTATCAGAATTGGATTCTATTATTACATCATCTGAAACGCCTCCATCTCCTCGGATATGGATAACTCTTTCGGGTGTTGTAGTACCTATTCCTATTCTTTTTGTACTAAAATTCCCATAAATAAGTGGCACACCATCAGAATTAGCAATGTATAACTTGTTACTTCCTGATTCATCTTTACCAGCCCTATTACCAAGAAATACATTCCCACTGCCTGTATTACTTTGCCCTGCACGTTGACCAATTGCGACATTATCGTTGCCTGAAACATTATTTAAAAGTGCATCTTGCCCTATTACAATATTATCACTTCCTAAAGAAGGCACTCCAAGCTTTTCTATGGGTAGAGGTCAAGTTTTGCAAAATGGAAAAGAATATTGATTCTAAAGTTTTCAGCAGAAAAAAAGCCTTTTGCTTTGGCTTTCAACAGTTGAATGGAAGTATTGATGGATTCTGCCAT
>JBCDFY010000276.1:0-8919 GCA_039176995.1 Bacteroidota bacterium | reverse complement strand
TCCTCATGTTCCATGAAAAACTGATTTTCTCCCAGTTGTGCTTGAACTGTTTCAACCAAATCAGAGAAAGCTCTTTCATTTTCAATAGAATTGAACAGTAAAGCGGCTTGCCCACCTACCTTTTTAGATACTCCTACATTTTGTTTTTGAGCCAAACTACTAGCAAGGGCTTCTATAGCATCTAACTTAAGTTGTTGCTCTAGCTCTGCTGTGGTGTAAATAGTTAGACTTGGAAAATATAGTTCTCTAATTTGAGTAATTGGGGAATCAAGGTCTAAATTATCTTTTTCAAATTGCTCTATTTCAATTTCATCAACGCTTTGTTCGATAATTCTCAGTGGTTGAATTTGTGCTTTGAAGTTTTCTATTCCGCTTACTTTTAATTGCTCTAGCTCTTGTAGTTGTTTTTCTACTAAATCGTGGTTTGCACCATTGGTATAATTTCTTGCAACTTGTATGATTTGCTGAAAATTATCTTCTTGCTGAATGTTAGAAAGTTGCTCTACACTTTCTGCTACGCTTTGATTAGCGAGCGTATCTTTAGCTAGCACTCCAAGTTCCTGAGTAGAAACCAAGTCTGAATTGTAAGGGTCAGGAATTTGAGCTAATCGCTCTTTTCCAAATCGTTCCATCGCTTTTTGAGTGATTGCCAGTACGCTTACTAATCTAATTTGGTTGATTTTTTCTAAATTTGATTCAGTCATTTTGATTAGAAATACATTCAAAACACTACCTTTATAAAAGTTTAAGATCGTTTTGGAAAGACGTTTTTTGCTATTTCATTCAATGTCTAACTTGTAAAATCTGTTTACTATGTCTGATCTTGGAACATCTCTAAATGTGATCTGTATGGAGTCTGATGCGTTTTACCTGATGGTAGAACAAGTCGTGGAGCGTTTACAAGATAAATTTCAGGTAAAAGAGGATGAATGGATCAGCGATAATGAGGCAATGCGTATTTTACGCATCAACTCCAAAACGACTTTACAGAAATACAGAGATGAGGGAAAGATCAGATACTCTCAATTTGGTCGAAAATCCATTTTATATGATCGTGCCTCTTTGATGGCTTTCATTGAAACCAATGCAAAAGATACATTTTGAAAACTGAAAACTAATGAGTGCAAGTCCACAAGAAGTAAACGGCTTTAATGCTGGCTATTTAATTGAAAAGCATTTGCCCAAATTATCTGGCATGCTCAGAAAGAACTTGGAGCAATCCCAAAATGAATTTGTCGTTGCTTTTGTAGCAGGTGGAACAGAGATGAAAAAAGAGCGAAACCGTAGCAAAGTGTTCTCAAAGCTTCGTTCTAGTGGAAAAGATATAGCTGTGTCTAAAGATCAACCTACCAAAGGAATAGAACCTGAGATATAGCTGCTGCTCAATTATATTCAAATTTATATCTTCATGATAATCTAAATAATTAAAAAGAGCATCGTGGCACTAATGGTCAGATTAAAAGCAATCCTCCACTTCATCCATTTAATATCACTTTTCATATTACCTATCTCTTGCCCATAATTAGCAATGTCTTCTGCTACATTTTGTGCCAATGCTTCCTGTACTCCTCCATCTCTAAGAGCTTCATCACAGTTGGATTACAGCAATATTTCAAGCCAATTCAGATGTTAAGCTTATTTACTTTGTTCTAATATTTTTAACAAACCAACGATTAAAGCTGCTTGACCAAACATTACTTTCAATATCCAAATTTTAGTATCTGCAATTTCTTGCCTTAAAGCTGCTAATCCATTTTCTGTTTTATGTTCTAGTTTGGTGATTTTCTTTTCTAGTTTGTATTCTACTTGAGCTAAATCGCTTTTTGTAACTAAACCAGATTCATCTTTGGCTTTTTCAAATTTGATAATAGCTTCTGCTTGTTCAGGTGTAAAACCACCTTGAACAAAATTGCTAATTGCTTCATGGGTATCAAATCTTGGTGTCGTCATTTCTGATGGTTACAAATTATGCCCTTATTATAGTAGTTTTCACTTTGTAGGCAAGCAATTTCCAACTTGGTAAGTATTTCCGATTTTTTAATTTATAAGAGTTGAATTTTATTGAAAGCTTCAACCTTAATCGCTATCATTTATTTCGGTGCTAACCACACCTTTAAAACAGCGGATTCGCTCCCGAAAGAGCGTTTTTTGTGCCATTTTGAGACAAAGTATCTATGGTGCAGATTTGCTCTATCGGGAGTCTGCAAAATACAATAGCCATATTTGGTAAATATGCAGGGGTATACTGTTTTATATCTGGTTAGCTCCCGATACCAACCAAAGGAGCAATAAATGACATTTCCAGCACAAGACTCAATCCATTCAAAACTGAAAATATCTATTCTGAATCATATTAGCAGTTTAGTTAGTCGTAAGTTTGAAAATGATTTGAGTACAAAAGATTTAGATACCATTGACTTGATAGAATATGAGATCAAAGCATTCCATAAAACTACTCAAATAGACTACTTAGAGTTCTGTGATTTTGTTCGATTCAGCTATGAACACTTAGATCAAATAAAGTAGCCAGGATAGCATCTAGCCCTATTGTAAATGAGTTATTCTAAGCTTTTTCCAAAAGCTTCTTTTTGACAAAGCCAATAAATGCTCCATCTACCGTATCAGGCTTGAAGCCAGTAGACAATTGTAAACAAAACTGCTCATGTATGGCGTTAAAATTCCAATCTGTATTCGATTGAGCGACCATTTGTTTTGCTTTTGAAATGCTTTCCTGTCTTAGTGTAGGCAAATCTTCAATACTGCAAAAATTGGACTTGGGGGAAAAACGAACTATATCGCCCTGTGAGAAACCAATTTCATAATCAGGTAAATGGTTTGTTTTAGTAATCTCTCGAATAAAAAAACGGAATTTATCTAAATGCGAGGTAGAGCCTGTTTTTTCTTTGAGCTTTGCCAAACCGATCGTCCATTCACTATTTTTGCCACAATGTTTTCTAGCTATTTCATAAAGTCGTCTTTCCAACGCTTTCCCTAATCTGAAATAATTCCGATTTATCGTCAGTACTTCCTTTCCCAAAATAGAATGATAAAACCATTCGGAAAGGGTGATTTCAAGTTTGACCATACGTTTTTTCACCCGACTACTTTCAACTATCGTATAGCTTTCAATTAAACCAAAAGCACTCGTAATTTCCCTTTTTTTAGTCTTGATATTGGTTTTTATAGATACTCCCTTTAGGCGATCTAAGGCATTTTTTAATCTGGAATAAGACCGTCCATCGGTGCTTCGGTTGGTTGCAACTAACAGATCATGACTGGACACCCTAAGTGTTCTAGGAGGTGTTTTACCCTTATTCATTTCCTTCATCATAAGTGAACCGCAATAAAGCAGAACGTCTTTATCAAAGATAGTCGGTAATCCATCGGTGTTAGGCTTAAAAGTAATAGTAAAATCACCATTTTTATATTCCAAATTCCGTGTATCTTTTCTTTTGGAAAGACTAAAAACGGGATGCTCCATAGATGCCATATCATCTTTTACAGGGATACTATCAAATATATCTGCGATGAAAAAATCCTGAACAGGGTGTTTATCTGCAAGTAAGTTCTTTTGTAGACTGGTAGGCATTTCTAAGTAATTCTTTTCGTGCTTTCGGGAAGATTATTGACAATTTTTTCAACTATTGCAAGAACAATTTTCGTGTTTTCGGGAAGAAAGAGGTTAATCTACATGCGAATGCATTTTATTTTGATCCAGTCATCATTTGTTCAAGCTAGTTTTTGTTGTTCGTGCCATTGGGAAGAGTTACTCGTGCCATTGGGAAGAGTCATTCGTGCCATTGGGAAGGATGGTTCGTGCCATTGGGAAGGATGGTTCGTGCTATTAAGAAGACTTCAAATTCTGAAAGCCGCAGTCTCCCAGAATTTCAAGCCATCTATTTAAGGTGTAACACTACACTAACTATAATCTAACCATATAATAACACTAGTACCTACCCTCCGTTCGCTATTCGCTCACTTCGCCCGATGCTCGCTCATACTTCGCTAGAGCATCGCCTAAAAGGAGTTCGCTAACGCTCACAAAATGGTAAGCTTTGCTGTTGAAAAGAAAAATTTGTCAGCTTTCTTCTAATGGCATCTTATGATTTTTTCTACTTAGCTCTTTCCATGTAAAAATGTGAGTACTTACCTATTGGAATAACCTACTTTGTAATTTACTTCTTATTCATATTGTTGCAAAACTGCCAATTAGAAAAATCTAAAAGCTGCAAATGTAAAAATGTAAAGAAGTATTTTTTTACAAAAACACATTTTGAGTTATGATAATAATCACATAAGCTAAAAGGAGAAAAAATGATTATTGCCATTACTAACTTGAAGGGCGGTGTAGGGAAATCTACCCTTTCCCGAAATATTGCCGTCTATTTTGCAGAACAAGCAATCAAGACCTGCATCATAGATACCGATATTGAGCAGCGAACCACTTGTGATTGGAGAAACAGACGGGAAAATGAAGAATTAGCCTTAGTCGATGTATTTCCAATGTCAAGTGTTGAGGGTTTGCTTAAAGATGTGGATACGCTCAAAGCCAATGGCTATCAAGTCATCATCTTAGATGGTGTTCCTCAATTAGAAGAAGTTACGACCAAAATGATATTGCTTTCCAATTTCTTGGTTATTCCAATTACCCCATCCATTGACGATTTAAAAAGCTTTGAACGCTTCTTAAAACGTTTTGAAGATACTAAAATGATTCGACCCGATATCCCTGCTTTTTTAGCCTTAAACAGATATGCTAAAACAGGCGAAGCCCAAGAAATGAAAACGGCTTTGAATCTGTTTTCTAAACATGGCATTACTGCCTTGAAAAGTGTGATTAGCGAAAGAGTCGCCCATAAACGAAGTAGCAAATATGGTCTATCTGTTTTAGAATGGACGGATGAGAAAGCTAAAACAGAAATACTGGCACTTTGTCAAGAAATACAACAAGAATTAATGAAAGAAAATAACAAGGAGGCAGTAGCATGAGCAATAGGGAGAAAAAGAGCATGATGGATTTTATAGCAACCCAAGAACAAAACTTACCTGATATTGAAAAATCGGTTAAGCTCATCCACAGAAATAAAGGGGAAAAGCAAAGCCGAATCACCATCCAAACAATTGATAGTCTGCACAAGAATCTAAAGAAAATCGTGATAGATGAAGGGACAGATTTAAAACGGTTTATTCATAGTGCTATTCTTGAAAAGTGTGAAAAGCTAGGTTATCCCATTAAAAGCAAATATGAGGATTTGTGTAAATAAAGAGGTACCAAATGTACATTTGTAAATAGGTGAGTATGTAATTAAATGCAAATGTAAAAATGTAATTCCTTACAAATTGATCTTGCTGAATATGTAGCAGTTTGAATCATCAATTCTATCCACGTCAATGAATAGTGAACAAGCCAAAAAACTCAACCTTCCTCATATCCTTTCCAAGCTAGGATATGAAGCAATAAAAATCACTAAAAACGGTAATGAATATTGGTACAATTCCCCTTTTAGAGCGGAAAAAGCAGCCTCCTTTCATACTTCCTTTTTAGGTGGCAAATGGATATGGAATGATTTTGGAGATAAAGGTGGCACGGTGATAGATTTTGTGATGCGTTATAAAAACTATCATAGCGTCAAAGATGCTTTGAATTATTTGGAGCAGTTTGAATCTGTCCGCTCAAAATCTCAAAACCATCTTTTTTCTTTTCAACAGCAAGCATTCGATTTACAAAATTCTCAATTGGAATTAATAAAAGCCACATCCATTGAGCATCCAGCTATTCTAAATTATCTTACCCAAGAGCGAAAATTAGATGTTGAAGCTGTGCAATCAAACTTGGTAGAAGTACATTATAAAAATCAAAGTAATCATAAGCACTATTTTGCTTTTGGCATTAAAAACAGAGCAAACGGCTATGAAATTCGTTCTGCTTCTGATCAAATCGTTTTTAAATCCGTCATTGGTAAAAAAGACATTTCTCTAATTACACCATCAACACAGCCAACTCAACTTTCAAAAAGCCTTTTCATTTTTGAAGGAATGCTCGATTATCTATCCCTATTAAGCCAGCCTAAAAAGCTGCCACTTTGCCAGGATTATTTGATGATGCATTCTACCAGCAATTTAGAAAACACTTTAGCGTATTTGAGCAAACACACTTATGAGCAAATACACACCTTCTTAGATAATGATGAAGCTGGAAAATCAACGACTAAAGCCCTTCAAGCCAAATTTGGTCGGCTTGTTTCCAATCAATCTTTTCGCTTTGCTCCGCATAAAGACCTCAATGAAGCCTTGAAAAAAGGCGGTTTCATATCATTAGATATGCCCTTAAATTAGTTTCAATCCATCCTCCTTTTAGGGTACTGAATTGATCCATTTTAAGCTTGCTCCATTGGTTAAAAATCCCTGCTACAAATTAGCATTGCTACTTCGTTATTGTTACTTCAAAGGCAAGAAAAAAACGGTTTCTAAACACAGCATCTTCGATTTGCTGCTTTTTAGACACTCCGTTTTGTTTTCTAACACTCGCTAATGCTCCTTTGCCTATGAAGTATTTGAAATGCTATTTTTTGGCAGGCATAAATTTTTAATAAAAAAAAAGGAGCAATCAAAATGGCAATTAATAACACCATAATTTTAGAAGGAAATATGAACAAAATCGGTCTTCGCATGATCGAAACAGAAGAATCTACTTTCGGTAGTTTTTCATTAGCGACAACAGATTCTTACAAAGACAAAGAGACCGAAGAATGGAAAGATAAAGCCACCATTTGGCACAATGTCTTAGTATTTAATCCCAAGCTAATCGAACTCCTAAAAGGCTTGAATAGTAAAGCTAGAATTAGAGTAATAGGCTCAATCAGCTACCGTGAATTCATTGTAGTAGATGGCAATAATCAAGAAATCACTAAAAGAGAAGCTTCCATTATTGCTAGAAATATTGAGCAAGCACCACTTGTCAAAAAGCAAGATAAAGACGAAAATCAAAAAGCCTAGGCTTGGTCGATGGAAAACGGTAAATTCAGTTTGCCGTTTTCTCATATTTCCAGCTTAGATCGTAGTAATCTCAATATTAGTAACTTCCACTTCATTTTCTCGAATCTCCATAAATTCCGAATCGGGTTCCTTCATCCAAACTACCCGATGTTCGGCTAAATAATCAAATAAATCTTGAAGGTTTTTCCCCTCAATTTGGATGCTAACATTGGTGGTTTTTAGTTCGATTTTGCTATTGCCATCAAATCGAAAAGGGTCTTGAAGTTGATGATATTGAATAATGAATTGCTCTCCATTTTGCTTAATGACTTTGAAGGCAAGTGAAAGCGGAGCTTCCCCAACCCTTGTTTTGGTCACGCCAAAAAAAGTAAAATCTTGGGCTTCTCTAATTCTCCCTTTTAATTGTTCGATATGATCTTTTGCATAAAACTTTGGTACAGCTCTATTTTCCCTTGACTGGTGCATATTTTACAGGTGTTTTTGCCACTGGTTTACTACTAAAATCTAACATGGATTTGGTCTTTTTCCAAGCACTACTTACAGTTGATAAGCCAACTTTTGCAATCTGATTAATTGTCTGTAACTTATTTTTTGTGGGTGCTTTCTGAGAAGCTTTAGACGGTGCGATCTCCAAAGCAGTCAATCGAGCAGAAGAACGTTGAATATTGCCCAGTAAATTGGATTTATCATCGGTGTAAATGGATATAGCAAATTTTCCTCTACTGGCTGAAACATAGAATTGTTCCTGATTAGATGCCCTACCCGATGCTGCATTTTGTACAATCAATACTCTATTGACAGACTTACCTTGTGAAGCAGGGGAAGTGGTGTAATAACCATGAGTAAAATTACCATAACTTTTGTCTAAGACAAGCTCCATTTTACCTGTAGAAGCCAGAATATTCCCTTTCTCGTCAAAGCCTTTTACTTCCAATAACTTTCCATTGTTTAAGCGTTTTTTCTCTTTAGCAGAACGCCCTAGTGAAAAGCCATTTTGGGTAATTCTAATTTGATCGCCTTTAGCCAATTCTAGTTTTTCAGTCTCATAAACAGAAAACTTCTTTGCTTTATTCAAAGGTAAAATCAAGTCTTTTTTCTTTTCAACAGCATCCTTTCCAATCGCTGTAACCAATATATTGCCTTTGTCATCTTTGCCTGTGATTTCATATTTGCCGCCACGTTTAAAGCCTCTCTCGTGTTGTATAAATTGAACACACATGCCCTTTTCATAGAGATTAGCATCTTGTTTTTGAGCTTGGGTGTAAGAAAGATTTCTTTGTGTTGTAAATTCCTTCCCTTTTTGCTCTAGTAAGCCTTGTTCTTTAAGTTCATTTCTAAGGGCATAGGTGACTAATTTACCTTGCTTATGGGTAGTTGCTACTACTAAGACTGATTCTCGGCTCTGAATCGCTCTAACATACTCTTTGGATAAATCCTTTAGCTGTAGTCCTATATCTTCATTTTCTTTGATTGCTCCCATCGCATCTAGGGCTTGATAGCCTTTTGCTATATTGCCATCTGAGATTTGTTTTACCGCTTGCTTATAATCACTCTCTTTTTGTCGCTGAATTTTGGAGATATAGGCGGGTTCTAGCCCTCCATATTTTTGCATAATGCGTAAAGCATCTCCTCTTTCTACCGCTCCATGTTGACGGGCATCTCCTGTTAGTAAGATTCTAGCATTTTGTGTTTTAGCAACCTCCATAATCTGATTCATGGTGGAATTACCTACCATTCCAGCTTCATCAATCCAAATGACTCCATTTTTGCTTTGCTCTTGCAGCTTCTTGCTTTGCAATAATTCTGCTATGGTCGTTGCATTGGAAAAGCCATCTGCTCTTTGCACCCCACGAGAAGCCGATGCCGAAGGAGCAAAAGCTAAAAAAGCAAGTCCTTGTTCTTTGACTCCTTGGGCAACTTCTT
>JBCDFY010000275.1:0-8927 GCA_039176995.1 Bacteroidota bacterium | reverse complement strand
CGCTGACCAAGAAGATGGCCGAAGCGCTCACCGAATACATGCATGAGGCGGGGCTGAAGGTCCGCTACATCCATTCCGACGTGGATACGCTGGAGCGGATCGAGATCATCCGCGATCTGCGGGTCGGCGCCTTCGACGTGCTGGTCGGCATCAACCTGCTGCGCGAAGGTCTCGACATCCCCGAATGCGCGCTGGTCGCGATCCTCGACGCGGATAAGGAAGGCTATCTGCGCTCATCCACTTCGCTGGTGCAGACCATCGGGCGGGCGGCGCGGAACGTCGACGGCCGGGTGCTGCTCTACGCGGACAAGATGACGGATTCGCTGACCTACGCGATGACGGAGACCAACCGTCGGCGCGAGAAGCAGCAGGCCTATAACGCCGCCAACGGCATCACGCCGGAAACGGTGAAGAAGGCGATCGGCGATGTGATGTCGTCGGTCTATGAGAAGGGCGACCGGCTGGAGGTCGAAGCGGTCGGCGACAGCGGCGGCGGCATGGTCGGCAAGGATCTGCGCAGCCATATCCAAGACCTTGAAAAACAAATGCGGGAAGCTGCGGCGGACCTTGAATTCGAAACCGCCGCCCGCCTACGGGATGAAATTAAAAGGCTTGAGGATCTCGAACTGCAGGGATTGGACGGCGACCCGTTGATGGCGCAGGCCGCGAATGGTTCGGGCGACGCGCGGAGCCGCATCATCAAACACGCCCGCGACGGCGCCCGCGGCCATGAACCGATCCTGGAAGCGAACCGCGCGCTCGCGGCGGCGAAAAACTCCGACGCCAGACCTAAGACCCGCGCAAAAAGCGGCGGGAGACGACGGGGGCGTTGAGCCCGACCGGCGAACCGCTGAAACGCGGCGCGATGGAAACTGACCTCGCCGCCGTTCTTCGCGACGTTAGCTGGCGGTGCGCATGCCAAGCACGAAGCTCGCGATTTCGGATTTAAGCTTTTCTGCGCGGCCAGCCAGCGTCTGTGCGGCCGTCCGCACGACGCCCGAACTTTCCTCGACTTGAGATGACGCGCCGCGCAATGCGCCGAGATCTGAAGCGACTTGGCGATTCGCGTTCGACACGTCGCTGATTTTGCTGGAAATCTCGCGTGTGGACCCGCCTTGCTGCTCGACCGCGATGAGCACGGCGTCCATGACGCTCTTCAACCCGCCGACGCGTTCGCTGATCTGTGCGATCGCCGTCGCCGACGCGTTGGTCGACGCCTGGATCGTTTCGATCTGCAGTGCGTCAAACACTAATAATTAGTATGTTTGCGATCTTTTTAGAGCTTGTTTGGATTTTGATCTTTGAGTCGAAAATGAGCTATTTTTTCGTTAATTGAGGCAAAAAATGCGAGTCTATCTAGATAAATGAGGCATTTTTTAACGAAAAGTAACGGAAAAAGAGCCATTTGCAGACCGATTATTAATTTCCAAACAAGCTCTTAAATCATAGCGCGTTAAGATGAATAGACTTACTGCTTCTCTTTATCAACAAACCGATGTTGTCAAAACGGCACAACAGCTACTTGGAAAACTATTAGTCACCAATTTCAGCGGACAAAAAACAAGCGGTATCATAGTCGAAACCGAAGCCTATCGCGCACCCGATGATAAGGCGTGTCATGCTTATGGTAACAAAAAGACCAAGCGGACTAAAGTGATGTTTATGGAAGGCGGAACGGCATACATCACGCTTTGCTATGGCATTCATCATTTATTCAATGTGGTGACTGGAGAAGAAGGGGAAGCGCAAGCCGTTTTGATTCGAGCCATTGAGCCTGTGGAAGGAATAGAATGGATGTTGGAGCGCAGAAAGATGATAAAAATGGCTCCCCGACTCACTGCTGGACCTGGCGCATTAAGCAAAGCCCTAGGTATCACAACGGATTGGCATGGAAGCAATTTGATGGAAAAAGAGAGTAAAATTTGGTTGGAGGAAACGGATATCTCTTATCCCGAAACTGAAATCATTGCAAGTCCGCGAGTAGGTATTGCTTATGCGGAAGAATGGGTGGAAGTGCCTTGGCGATTTCGAGTGAAAAATAGTGCTTGGACGAGTCCTGCAAAATGATAGAATATTCGAATGATAGAATGCCTGAATGGATTACTTTCTTTTTAGAACCCACTCATACAGATATTTCCATTTCTCCCATCCTCCAATAGAAGAGAAAGAACTATTGTGCCAAATAAATTGAAAATTGCCGCCTACTTGTTTCGTTGTTTCTAGGAGTTGAGCAATTTTTGCTTCTGCTTGTTGAGGGGACAAATTTAAATACTCCTTCAATGTCACATCCATCAATTGAAAAGGATGAATGCGCAGTGAAGTGGTTTCTTCATTTTTTAGATCATACCAAGGAAAAGAATGCGCCACACTTGCCCGAAAACCAACCTCATCCGCAAATCCCATGCTGTAATCTTCTTGAATCCCTGCTTTGATTAGGTTTTGATAAGTATCTGGTAAACAAATTTTTAAGTAATGTTGACGACTTTTAGTGATGGGCTGCAAAGTGATTTCGGAAAGCGTCTTCACTTCCTTTCTCAATATCCACAAATCTTCATTAGAGCAGTAGGAAGGATGCACGCCAATAGCAGATTGATTGTTGTTTTCTTTAATTAACTGCCGCATAGCGGGAACTTCGGGAGCTATATTTTTATCGTATTCTCCATAAGTACCGACTAGAAAAAAATAGATCGGATTGATTCCATATTTTCGGTGCAATTCATTCAAATGAACGAATACATGATAAGGATCTTTCTTTAAGCGAGCCAAAACGAGTGGTCGTTCTACTAGCTCTTTGATTGCTCCTGATTTCAAATTATTCCAAGTTCCTCCAAGCGTCCTTTTCCATCCTTTGAAGCGATAAGACCAAGCCATATCAATATCTAAAGTAGGTTGGAATCGATAAGTGGGCAGCTTGAATTTTAGTTGTGGAAATCGTTGTTTCAATACCTTCTTGAATTCCAATACCCAAAGATTGACCACTGGTAATTCCAAGAAACCTGCTTTATAAGCTAAACTTTCACTCGCTGGGAATCTTCCGTGTTTGTCTGCTTCAAAAGGTAAATATTCTTCGTAGCGACTAATTAAATAAAAACTTGCTGCTAGTATATCATATTGAAAATCAGAACTTTGTGAAGTTTTAAAGAAATAAGGAAGTGAGTTGTAAAATTGTAAATCAATATTTTGTGGGTGAATGGATTTTTCTTTCAGCAAGCCGTGAGGAACAATTTGGATTGCTTTTTCATCAATCTTTTCTTTGCTATAATCAATTTTGGCGGCAGTAGATTTTTGAAATTGAACGCGATCATTCGTGAGCTGAACTCTTAATCCAAGTAATTCTTGAAATAAAAAATTGGTAATGTAAGTTAGGCGAGGAGTCGGAGAGTTGACGTAAATTAGCAGATTCACAGATATCGTTGTTCAAAACTAAAAATGCGTTTGGGACTACATTCAACTGATAATCAAGAAGCGACACCATGGTCAATGTCTAAATATTGGAATTTTCTAGGTAGTAATTATCAAAAGTTGGTTTTGCTTGGAATTCCTTTGCTCTACTTATTAACGAGCGTATTTTTTATTCTATATAACTCAAATTGGACTTTTGGAGATGATGCGATTTTCCTAGAAACTTTAGCTGTCGGAAAACCTATTCAATCCTTTTATTCTCCAGATTCGGGTAGATTTTTTCCTTTAGCATTTCTGGAATATAATCCATTGGGTTTCGACGCTCATCCCGCAAGATACTACTTATGGCAAGCATTCAAATTTTCTGGCTTAGTCATTTTTTTCTGGTACTTTTTGAATACCATAATTCAGGGATGCTTTCCTACACTTCCATTGTTGCTCAGAAATACAGTTCTCTCTTTGGCAATATGTTTTCTTATTTCTGCAAAATCCATATTTCTGATCTACGCAAACCTGATTTATTCAGAATCTTCCATACTAATTTTGCTAACCCTATTCCTCATTTTTTATTTTAAAGCAATACTCGGTAATAAACGAAAAACACTGCATCTTTTAATTGCTTTCGCATTTGCTAATCTTAGCTTTTATTTCAAAGAACCAGTGCTAGGAGCAGTCTTGGCGACTATCTGTGTTCCTTTGCTTTTCCAATCTGTAAGAGATAAGATCAACGTTCCTCTTCTATTGTCACTTTCCTTTTTATCAGCAGTTACGTATTTTAGTTTGTATTATTCATTCGTTTGGAGCGAGCACACAGACGATTTTTATAACACTGATCGAGTTGCTAACTATTCCGTTTTCTTGTTCTTCAAAACGCTCGCCAAAAATCATCCACTACTTCTTTTTTCTTTTGCATTTGGTTTGTTTAGAATCATTGACATTGCTTATCGAAGTGTTCTTCTGAAGCAAAAAGTATCCACGAACTTAATCCTATTTGATGGATTGCTACATTCAGGAAATCTCTATGTTCTTGCTTACTGTTTTTTGAAATTAGTAGAAGGATACTATTTCACAATTTCCTATATTTTCATTTTGCCTTCCATTGTGTTTTATATTTTCTATTATTTGAAGGAGGTCGATTTATTGTCCATCCAAATTGTCTTCAAAAAAGCAAGAATAGTTCATTTGAGTGTACTTTCTTTTCCTCTAATTTTTTTACTATTTGCAAGTACGGTTTTTCATACTTTCACCTCCTATCGAAATGAAATTAAAACTTCTATTGAGCTTCGGAGTAAGCAATTTTCTGGTTTGAAGTCTATTTTACCTGACTTGAAAAATGATCTCTATTGTTTAGTACCTAATGAAGCTATTTTAAATGACCCTTTCCAAAAAACGCTTATTAGCTATACCTATTTGACACTCACTAAAGATCTTGAATTTTTAAGTGGCGATTCGCTAGACGTTAAGCTTTATCATCCAAATCAAACTGGCAGTACATCTAATTACGTCCAGCAACATTTCTTGGAAAAGGATAATCGAAAAGTACCTTCCTACTCTACTATCATTGCGAATAAAGATGACGCAGTAGGAATAGTTGTGGTAAAAGGATACATCAAGTTTTTACCTGCGTTCTTGAAATCATACAACTATATAGATGGAGCAAACATGTTTTTGCCATTTGACTTCTATCTGCCAAATAGTGAAAACTCTATCTATAATTTGAAGGAAATTCAGTAATTAAACCAGGCTTGTTTTCGTCCAGCTTGAAATATTTCGTAGGTAAATTCTTGATTTTTCTACCATCTCCAGGCAAAACTTCTTGTAACTTTCCCCATTTATCTTCTCCTTCATTCCATTCTGCCATATAAATGGTAGCTGCATTCTCTGGATGCTTAATGGAGCTATATAATAAGGTCTCATACGGCAATGCCCAAGGATACCAAAATTGATCCCAAATGAAATCTTGCATTCGGAGCACTAATTTTCTTTGGTTAAGCTGCGTATTTTTCTCAATTATTTCCTCAATGTAGGATTGTCTTTTTTGAAAAAAATCGCGCTTGCCATAAATGCGGTGTAGATTAAAGGCAAGTAAAAAGGTGATGATTAAAACACTCAAGAAATGCTGCTTTGATTTCAAGATTACATAGAATATGGGCATGCTCAAAACGACGCCAATCAATCCAATATAGCCATCAATCATAGCATAAATTCTTCCACTCAAATAAGAATACGTCACTAGAATCATTGCTAATAAAGCAACGACCGAAAGTAAAATCACCAAACTGCTCAAAATCTTTTTGCGGGCAATTAAAATGATGATACAAATCGCACAAATGATAACTGGAAAAGTATATTGCGTTTCAAAATACCATTGAATAATTTCCCAAACGCGCAATTCAAATAAACCGCTGAACTCTTCCAAATTCGCAAAAGCATTGTTGAAACGATTGCTTTCGTAGCTTCCAGTATCGCCTTGAATTTTGCTAAAACGATAATAGAAAATGCTAACTGCAAAACCAATCAATCCCCAATTGTACCAATCCTTCCAGCGTTTATTGTAGCAAATATCAAATGCAAAAAAGCTCAAAACTGGTAGAATAATAATAGGATGTCCAGTCGTCAAGACCAAAACGAGTAGCATCCCAATTAGCAGATTTTGCCAACTTGTCAAACGATAAAACTGATCTCTATTTTTGGTCAACCAGCCAATCAGTAAAGCTGCCAATGTTAAAGAGAAAAATACTTCTGAAATGCCTGCATAAAACTTATAGCGTACCGTCAAACTTACCGCCAAAGCTAGAAAAATACCACCTTCCACATTCTTAAATCCATAAACAATCAAGTTATAGATACCATAAAAAAGCAGCATGAATGACATCGAGTAAACAATCAAAATTACCTTTAGGGAACAACCCAACTTCATTGCCAAAAGCGGCATCCACTGCGAAGCATAGCTAATCGTTCGCCCATGAGCAATGTAGAAATCTTGATGATAAAGTAAGTTGAACGTGTAGTAAGCGGAATCAAAATGCAGCATTCGTTCTTTGTAAAAAATAATGCTCCAAAGAATCAAAATGCCAAAGAAAGCATGCCCCAAAACTTGCAGCAAGAAGCGGTAGTTTTTAGCAGAAAGTTGCGGTAATTTTGAAAGCAAAGTATTCATGCGCTATGCTCGAATCGTTTTGCGCAAAGGTAGAAATTTTCAGTTCATAACTTCCAGAAAAGTAACTTGCGAGTTGGACCGTTACAGGAGATACGAGGTAATTAGAGCTTTGAACTTTGCTTTTTTCACCTCATGGCGGCATCGAACCGCCATGAGGTGATCGAGGTTTACCAAGGATAAAAAATCGGCAATAAGCCGATTTTTTATCCTTGGTAAACCTTGATGGAATTGGATGGACTCGACGTCCATTCAATTCCAAAACAAGTCGCTTTTAGCAAATATTTTTTTGCGCTTATGTATTTTACCTTAGGTATGCAGCATCTCCTCTATGCAAAATATTCTGGATTACCTTACTAGGACACAAAGCATCTTTCAAATAAGCAATCCCTTTCTCCATTTCCAACTCACCACAAGTAAAAATATCAATCGCAGCATACGCATATTCAGGCCAAGTGTGTACCGTCAGGTGACTTTCTTTGATGATAACGACGCCCGAAACGCCGATGGGGGCAAAAGGATGGAAATTAGACGAAAGAATGGTCGCTCCCATTTCCATTGCGGCTTTTCTGAACGCATTTTCTAGGAAAGGCGTATCATCCAGTTTTTCAGGAAGACAATCATAAAATTCCAAAATAATATGCTTGCCAATTACTTTTTCCCGATTGACATTGGATGGATAAGAATTGACCATTATGCTTTGCTTGG
The DNA here is from genome assembly GCA_039176995.1 of Bacteroidota bacterium. Lineage (GTDB taxonomy): Bacteria > Bacteroidota > Bacteroidia > Chitinophagales > Saprospiraceae > JAAUTG01. Next base: position 1,660 of record JBCDFY010000275.1, on the reverse strand, counting down.
AGTTTGTTGCATTCATTTCTAAAGTTATTTGATTTGTTTAATTGTGTATTTGGGACTAAGTTAAACCACTAAGACACTAAGGAAAGTGAGATTAGTGAAGTTTTAATTTATTGAAAATCAATATGATACGTCCTTATTTGCTTCCAAGTGCAAACCAAAAAATCTTTGCGCCTTCGCGCCTTTGCGTGCCAAAAACCGCATACTACTTCACCCTCTCCTTGCTCCAAACCTCCCAATCCTTCAAATAATACTCCAACAAAGTCGGACGATCTAGTTCATTCGGCTCAAAATCTTGCGTGGCTATCAAGTCTTTCTCAAAATAGAACATTCGCGGCACATTCTCTGCATTAACGAAACGCGTAGGCACATTTAGTGTAAATTTCTCCACTTCCAAAGGGCGATTCGCCGCAATAGCAAATCCCCAATCCCCGAAAGATGGCACATAAGCATGATAAGGATAAACATATTCAAAATCGCTAGCTTTTAAGGTATTAATAATACACCAAAAAGCATCATTCGTATGGAATGCTCCACTAGCTTGAGTGGCAAAGATGCCATATTCAGACAAGCGACTTTTCGCCAATCGGAAAAAATAAGTGCTGTACAACCGAGCAACGGCTTCATTGGAAGGATCGGGTAAATCAGCAATAATGAGGTCATACAATTTATTAGATTCATCCAAAAAATTGAAAGCATCTTCGGCTACTAATTTGACTTTTGGATGCGTCAGTGCGCCTTCATTTAAGGCCGCAATCGCATGATGTTCTTTACCCAATTCAAAAACTGCTTCGTCCAAATCTACAATCGTAATCTGCTCAATATCAGGATGTTTTAGTAATTCTCTTACCAGCAATCCTTCGCCACCACCCAATACCAAAACCTGCTTTGGACGAGGTGCTACATTCAATGGAACGAGTGCCAAAGATTCATGATAGCGATATTCATCCAAAGAAGAAAACTGAATAATTCGGTTGATGTAAAGTCGAATATCTTCTTTGTTTTGAGTAACCGCTAGATGTTGATAAGGTGTTTGTTTAGAGAAAATAATTTTATGTGTGAACGCATCATCGTTCCAGCGAGCAAGCAAAGGTTTGGTGAAAACAATCAGTCCTAAAAAAGCCAGTATCGTCGTGGTGGCAATGATCTGCATTCTGTTTTTTGATTTTTTGGATAAATGTTGACTGAAAAACCACAGGATGAAAAGCCCCAAAGCAATATTGATGATACCAAACAAAACTGAAGAGCGAAAAATTCCTAAAAAAGGGAGCAGTAGAAACGGGAATAATAAAGTCGCCAATAGCGCACCTAAATAATCCAAGGATAAAACATTTGCCAAATTGACCTTCAATGGATAATACTGCTTCATAATTCGAGCCAAAAGTGGAATCTCCAAACCCGTCAACATTCCAATCAATCCAATCAGAGCAATCGTCAACAACTGATAATCAAAACGATCCAAATGCTCAAAGAAATAATATAAAATTGGAACACTGATTCCTCCAATCGTTCCCAACAACAGTTCAACAGCTACGAATTTACTTAAGATATTTTGATCGAAGAATTTACTCAAATAAGAACCGACGCCCATTGCCGCCATATACACACCAATCGTAATAGAAAACTGCTTGATGCTATCTCCTAAAAAATAAGAAGTCGTCGT
>JBCDFY010000274.1:0-8932 GCA_039176995.1 Bacteroidota bacterium | reverse complement strand
CAAGTCTTGTATCTCTTTTGGAAACATCACACAAAATAAACATTTTATTGAATCTCAGCTTTTGCTGAATAGTTACAAGAAAATAATGTATTCAAATAGAGCCATCATAATATCTGTGCTTATATCCTCTCTATGGTCTGTACTTTCCGCACAAACCTTCAGAGAAATCAGCCAACAAATCGGTTTGAATACCTACTGTTTGGACGAAACCATTATGGGGGGTGGCGTTGCTTTTTTTGACTATAATAAAGACTACTATCCCGATATTTTTGTTGTCGGTGGCGAGCAAGCGAATGTCCTATTCCAGAATAATTGGGATGGCACATTTTCCAATGTGAGTGTGCAAGCAGGCATTGAATTGAGGGATAAATATACGATGGGTGTCGCAGTAGGGGATATTGATAATGATGGAGACAAAGATTTATTCATCACCACAGCGAAAGATCAAGCCAATGTATTGTTAGAAAATCAAGGAGATGGCACTTTTATGGACATCTCGGAAAAATCAGGTATTACAGACGTTTCTTGGAGTACTTCTGCCACTTTTGGAGACTTCAATCGAGATGGACTCCTTGATATTTATGTCAATAACTATGCTGAATTTGAAGTCTATCCTTTCGAGCAAAACATAGATCGCTGTTCTCCTAATTTTCTCTATCAAAATTTAGGAGACAATCAATTTGTGAACGTAGCGGAAGATTTGAGTGTCGCAGATGTAGGCTGCGGATTAGCGGTTACTTTCACAGACTGTGATGGTGATTTGGATACCGATTTATATGTCGCCAATGATTTTGGGCTGACTTTTGAAGCCAATGCACTTTACCTCAACGAGTACCCAAATGCCTTTCAAAAAACTACTCGTGATATCGGCATAGATTACAGAATCAATGCAATGGGTATCGCTATTGGTGACTATGACGAAGACGGTGATTTTGATTATTACACCACTAATATTGCAGACAACCTATTATTAGAAAGCGTCAATAAAAGCCGCTTTTTCAGAGAAGTTGCCATTCAAAGAGAGGTCGGGAATCCCGATGGAACGAGTTGGGGAACGGCTTTCTTGGACTACAATCACGATACTTATTTAGATTTAGCAGTTGCCAATGGGCAGGTGATTGCTGCAGATTTTCAGAACAATGAAAACCGTCTCTTTCAAGGCAATGAAGAGCGTTTTTTCGAGGATGTTTCCCTAGCAGCAGGTTTGGCAGACACAACGCGCAGTAGAGGATTTAGTATGGGAGATTATGATCTAGATGGCGATTTGGATTTTTTATTTGGTGTTGTTTCTCCTACGGAACAATCTGATTTTCAGACGCTTTTCTACAAAAACGAACTAGAGGATCAGCAAAATTGGATCAAAGTAAATCTGCAAGGAGAATTGAGTAACAGAGACGGCTATGGTAGTCATCTACGAATTGTATTAGAAGATCGAAGTCTGATTCGAGAAGCGGATGGAGGTTCTAGTTATCTTTCACATAGCAGCAAAGAAGTACATTTTGGTTTGGGCGGTTTTACAACAATTGATAGTCTCATCATCACTTGGCCAAGCGGACAGCAAGACATTTACATCAATATCGAGAGTAATCAAAACTTACTTGCCATAGAAGGCAATAAATTTTTATCCTATTCACACCAAGAAATTGCTATTTTTGAAGGAGATAGTATTTTCCTAGCAGACGCCTTTCAGACAAAAGCAGGGGTTTATCATCATTTCACCCAAGATGAGACAGGAGAAGATATTCTACTCATCACTCGCCTTAGTCTTGAACCTAAACCCATCGAAATCTTCACTGAAGTTACCTTTACCGCTTCCCCTAATCCATTCATCAATCGTATGCAATTGGAATACACGCTTCCAGAAGATAACATGGTTAAAATTGAACTTTATGATGCCATGGGGAAACATTTAAGTACGCTACAAAATAGCCAGCAATCAGCAGGCAGACATTTTCTGGAAGTCGATGACACCCTTCCAAGTGGAGTATACATTTTTCAGCTACAAGTAGGCGCGGAAGTTCATAATCTGTCTATAGTAAAAATAGAGTAGGAGAGATGATTCTTACTTACCTTAGCATTACGTACAAAGGTTTGCAAAAAAACAAAGTTTTCAAAATAGCAACAACATAACTTTCTGATTATTAAACACATAGGCATAGTAGGGGCACATAGTATTCTTTTTTAATACATTCTATGTGTATCTATGTGGCTATGTGTTTCCATAAAAAGTATATGTTTAGTTTGCAGCTTTGCTGCTATAAGTTTTAGTGGTTCATAATACAAAACGAAAACATGAAAATAACAAACATCAAAACCTATCCCGTTCGTATTGGACATGGCAATCAATTAGTAGTCAAAGTAGAAACCGATCAAGATATTTATGGTTGGGGTGCATCGGGATTGTCCACTAGAGAACTCGCCGTTGTTGGTGCTATTGAACACTTCAAGCCTTTCGTAATTGGCAAAGACCCTCGAAGAATTGGTGGGCTATGGCAAGAAATGTACCGCAGCCAATATTTTGAAGGTGGTCGTGTCTTGACTGCAGCCATTTCTGCAATTGATATTGCCTTGCATGATATCAAAGGGAAAGCACTAGATGTGCCCGTTTATGAATTGTTAGGAGGTAAGCAAAGGGACTACGTAGATTGCTTTGCTTCCCTGCGCTTCAACTCTAAAGAAGACTTACTCTCCAAAGCAGAAATTTTATTGAAAAATGGTTGGAATTGCTTGCGACTTGCGCCTGCGGTTTATGAATCTAGTAAAGAGGTGGGCGTTTTTGAACCCAGAGAATCTATTTCCATTTTATCTGAGTGGTTGGTAGAATTACGAGCGATGGCAGGAAAAGCTGTAACCATTGGCATTGATTATCACCACCGACTTTCCGTTCCAGAAACCGTTTCTTTCATGCAGCGAATGCCCATTGGGACGATAGATTTCCTAGAAGAACCCATCCGCGATGAAACTCCACAAGCCTACGAATCACTACGGAATATGATAGATGTTCCCTTTGCGATAGGAGAAGAATTCGCGAGTAAATGGCAGTTTTTGCCTTATATCGAAAAAAACATTACTCAATTCATCCGTCTAGATGTCTGCAATGTAGGTGGCTTGACAGAAGCTATGAAAGTAGCCGCGATGGCAGAAGCACACTACATTGATTTAATGCCACACAACCCAATCGGTTCGATTTGTACGGCTGCAACGATTCACCTAGCTGCCGCTTGTCCAAATTTCAATTGGCTAGAAGAAGTCAATACACCTGCTGAATATGCAGGCACGAATGATCCAAAATTCTATACCGTTCAGCCGCAACTAGAAGGAACGCGCTATATCGTTCCTGATACACCAGGTTTGGGTGTGGAAGTTAACGAAGAGTTGGCTCAGCAGCAAGCATTTGAGATGCTAGAAGTACCAAGATTGTGGAAAAGAGATGGGGCTTATACGAATTGGTAAGGATGGAGTTGAATGTGTATGCCAAATTGCACAAATACTGAAAGTGCTTGCTGCGAGCGACTTGTTTTGGATTTGGATGGACGTCGAGTCCATCCAAATCCATCAAGGTAGGCTGTTCAAAATTTGGTTTTTTCAGGAAAAAAGTTCCCCACGTTTTGGAGTCCAAATAAATAGATCTTAATTTTTACCCCCTATATCTTGACCTACATTTCTTCTTAATTAAAACCACTTTTTGTAACTTAAAGATGAAGTGGAAAACCCCTGAAAATCTTGGTTTTACATGGTTAAATCTAGTTCTCGGAGATAAAAAAAGTTCTTTTTATTTCTTTTCAACGTCAGAAAATTCTATTCTTTTTTCAAGGAATAAAATTTAAAAATGCGGGGAACTTTCATTTGAAATTTTGAACAGCCTACCATCAAGGTTTCTTAAGGCGGTTCGATGCCGCCATAAGTTGACAAGAGCAGAGAACAGATTCTTTGCTGCTTCAAATCTTCTGTAAAAGCGCAATTTGCCACACACGAATTGAATTATTAGTAAGCCAAATCTAATAAAATAACTCACCTTACGCAGTTAAAAAACTAGGAAACCTGTAAAAAAATACAGGCTGACTGATTTTAGCTACGTGTAGGCATAAAAATACAAGCTAGAGCAAGGCTCTATTCCAAAGAATCGACCTTGATCTAAATACCTACTTCAAAAGAGCAGTAGGGTTTACAGTTGCAGCATCTAGTTGAAGTTGCTGCTGTTTCATCTGCTGCAATTGGGCAAAACAAGCCTTCATTGCATGGAGATGTAATTGAGATTTTAAGGCAAAATGATTGGTTTGTCTCATCTTTGATAAGATTTCCAATTTTACCCAGGCAATCATAGGGGCAAAAATATGATTGGACTGAGTGACCTCATACTTAGTAGGCGACTTTTCTAAACCTACATTCTGTTTGAGGGATTTGTGAAGAACTTCTACATCCCAATGCTCACCGTAGGTAATATTAATTGCTTCGATATCTAAGGAAAGGTCGTTTGTCACTATATACAATTCGCCTTGGCTGCCATCTGGGTGCTGGAAGACTTGCTTGGTCAATCTGACTGGAAAAACTAATCCTTTTAACTTAACCAAACGGGCAATGCCTGTTCTTTTTGTATGTTGAGTGCATCGACTCTGATCCATCTGCCTTGAAGCTTGTCCTTTTCACTCAAAGCGACCAATCGGTTGCTTTTAAGTGCTGCTACGAAATACTTTTTCAATTCGTAGTGAATGAATTTGAAGTTATCTGCCGAGGAAAACCAAGTGTCCCAGAGGACATACTTGAATTTCACTTTATTGATTTGATGTAGGATACGTAAGCGTCGTTGAAGCATTTCATTTTTAGAAATGGGACTACGCCGCTTGAGTTTTTGGGTCTTTTTGTCGAACCATTGCTCTGTTTTATGAACAATCTCAAAGGCTAAAGGAATAGAAATATCCCGAAATTCAAGCTGAGGATTTTGATTTTACTCGTGAACACCACAAAAAACATATATGAAAAAAATAACGAGCTTGGAAAGCAAAAATTTTGCTTTTTTGAAAGATGCAAATAACAAAACCAAGCTCGCTATTGACAAAGATAGCGCAATTCGGCGTATTAGTAGAACATATAGATATGTGGTAAAATATATCATATTCTATGCCTTTGCTGTTGTATTATTCGTTGCAGGAGTTGCAATCTAAATCAGTGCAAAGTAGAACACGCAAGCGTAAGTGGGGAGGATTTAAAACTATGTGCGGTTTACAGTCGCTTCAAGCGTATCTTTTAAACAGGGCGAGGGGATAATATTTGTAAGTCACTGTTTATCATAGTCTTGCACTTGGTTTATCCCTGTATAGAACCGTGATTGTCTAAGTATATAATATCTTTTAAAGTAAAAAACGGATTCGATTGTCGCTGTTTGTAACAGCGATACGATACGCTTGTCAAGCGACAAGAGCCAGTTGTTCAGAAGGATGATTGGCTTTTGTATTTTGGCAAATGTGATGAGCGTAATAGCATCGCGGAAACATTCCGCGACGATCGGATGTCTACTTTGAAGCTATGAATTATGATCGTTCTTCTGGTGAGCTGTGGCAATATTTTATTAATCACGTCCAGCAAAATGGGAACGAATATCTTTTGTGGCTATTTGGAGTTGGATTTGCTACTTTTTTAATCTTTTCTATATACAAAAAGCAACGACCTAACGTGATTTTCTACTTCTCTTTAGCCTTAATTCCTTGTGCTTTAGCAGGCGCATTTTCCAAGGTCATCACTTTTGCTCAATACTATTTTGCAACAGTTCCTTTCGTGTTGCTCTTACTCGCCATTACGATTCGAGATTTTCCTAAAAAAGTAGTCATCTTTTCATCACTATTTGTTGCTGTTTTCTTCTGCTTTTTGCTATCCAAATTTTGGAGATTTGATAATTTGAAAGAGCCTTCTAACTGGCGACCATTAGGAACGTATAAAGAAGGCGAAATTTTGAAATCATTCATTGAGAACCAAAAAGTGTTGACTTTATCGCCACTTTATGTACTAGAAGGTGGTGGACAAATTTATCCTGCATTTGCCAATGGACCTTTTGCTTGGCGAACAAGTCATTTGATTGAAAAAAAACGACGAGCAGAGATTGTAATAGTAGGAAGCGAAGATTTAGACAATTATTTAGCTGACGATTTTCCTGATGCCATCTTGACAGGTTTTGAGGGACGGCATGACGAAAAAATAAAAACATTTGCTAGAGAGAATGACTTTGTTCCTTTGCGTTATCATCATCAAAAAAAGCGAGAGATTTGGTTACCTAGACGAAGAGTGAAAGTCAAAACCATTGCGCAAAAATTAGACACTACTACTCAAGACTTAACAACTGCTTACAGCCAAAGTATTCATGAACTAATTGGTAATCGTGCCAATTCCAAGCAGCCTGTTATTTTTCAAGCCACTATTCAAATTAAGTCTGAGCAAGCCATTGAAAGCCAGCGACTTCACTTAGTTTTAGATATTCGTAGAAATGGGAAATCGCTCTTTTGGCGAGGTGAGCTGTTAGATTCAAAAAACTTAGTAGTAGGAAAGTGGCAAACTCTAGATTCTCCTGCTCATTTGTTTAATTCAGCGGAACTCAAAGCAAGCGATGAGTTGGTTGTATTTCTATGGAATCCGCAGAAAGTAGAGTTGGAGTTGAGGAATTTGCAATTAGAGGAAATAGAGGTGATATTTTAGCAGTTTCTTATACAACCTAAAGTGCTATTTGATGACGGGCAACTATCCCGATAGTTATCGTGGATGCCTGTCATCTAAAACATTAGAGATAACAGATATTTTGAAAATATCGTTATCAGGTTTACCTCACATTAGAATTCGCAGAAAAAATGCTATTCTTTGTGTCCTTTTGTGGTTCATATATAAATTTTGTATTGCAGCTAGTCGTAGCGGTTTGAATTAGACTTATGCAAATCTAAATACTCATAAGATGAACAATCAGCAGATTCTACCACCTGGTCAACAAGCATCAGCAAATTTCCCAAGATTTGGTCTCCCGCAATATGCGAATCGATTTCCTAAAGAGATCGAACGCATAAAATTCTCCATAGGAGGGGATGTTGAAGAATTTGAAATCTCCGAAGAACTCCACACCCTTCCAAGAGTAGATCAAACTTCAGATTTTCATTGTGTAACTACATGGAGTAAATTAGACTTAAAATGGAGTGGTTATAGATTTAGCGACTTTTACACCACTTTTATACTGCCTAGAGTACGGCGCGACCTGACTTTCGTTGTGCTCAAAGCACAAGATGGCTACAAAACCAGCCTACCACTTGCGGATTTGCTACAACCCAATGTTCTATTAGCAGATCGACTCAATGGCAAGTCCTTGACCCTAGAACACGGCGCACCCATCAGAATTGTAGCTCCCGATCACTATGGCTATAAAAACCTAAAGCACATCAAACGAATAGAATTTTATGCTCAAAAACAAGTCGCTAAACAAGGAATTCTGAGCTTCATGGATCATCCAAGAGCAAGGGTCGTTCACGAAGAAAGAGCAACCATAGGTTCAGGAAAAATCTATCGCTGGCTTTACAGATTTAGAGTTAAAAGTACCATCAAGCAGTTTGAAAACGCGACTGCTGCATACAAGGCAAAGTTGTAGCTATCCACATAGCTCAGATAGGGTTTTTACATAGCGCACGTAGTTCAGAAAACTGTGCTATGTAAAACCAATTACTGTGACCTATTCCATTGCTTTCACCACCCGATCTACTATTTCCCAATACTGCACATCTCCAAAATCTTTGTAGCGAATGCCTCCAAGCGTGAGCAAATCCAACTTGGTTTTATGCACAATGACCATATCCAGCTTTGGAATCACAGTAATAAACTGTCCACCATAACCACTTGCGGTGTATGCTCCTTTATAAATGGGATTGTCTTTGTAACTTTCTACCAACCACCACATATAGCCATACGCCATCACTCTAGAGTTAGGTGTACCGTAGCGTTCACTGACCACCGAACTTGGCGTCACCGCAGTAGTCGTTTTTTCAATCCAAGCACTAGAAATCAATTGCTGCCCGTTCCACTCGCCTTTTTGCAGCATCAACTGCCCAATTTTTGCCATATCTCTAGTCGATAAATACATATGATATGCCAAATACTGCGAATTTTTCTTCTTGCCCGATTTCTTCTGATTTTTGATGTTCCAATCTTGAAAACCTAATGGAATTGCCAATTGCTCCTGCAATTCTTCATAGACACTCTTGCCCGTTTTTTGCTCCAAAATATGTCCCGCCACATTAAAATCCCAATTGTTGTAAACAAAGTACTTGCCCGGCTCGACGCTGCCGCGTTCTAAGAAATTCCCTTTATCATATCCACCATTGGCAGCCACATGAAATACCCCCGAACGCGAGTTGATAATGTCATCCACCGTCGCTTTCAGTTCTTGTTCTAGTAAACCATCTTCCTCCGAAATCCCCAAACGCCCAATCGTCTCTTTCAAATCAATCGTTCCATTCATCACGTGCTTGCCATACAGCATACTCAGTACACTTTTTCGGCAAGAAGCGAGATAACTGATTTGTTCCAAATCGCCGTATTCATAAATCGCTTTTCCATTTTGCAGTACTAACATTCCAGTTGTGTAGGAACTGTCCTGCAAGTAATTTGCAATTTGATCAAATTGTGCTTTAGTAGATAATTGCTTCTCAAAAGGCGTGCCTTCAAATTGCGCTTGGTGCGTGATGCAACTTTGTAAAGCAATCGAGAGTATAAAAAGAGAGGCGGTTAAATTTTTCATGTTTTTGTTTTTTAAGGCAAATATGAGGCGAAAATAGATGGGAGACTTGGGGTTGTGTAAAAAGTCGATTTACTGTTAATATTATTTTTATTTAATATTTTTTTTTTTAAAAAAATTATTTTTAATAATTAACAAATAATAATAATAAATTATAAATTATTGATTTTAAGT
>JBCDFY010000273.1:0-8976 GCA_039176995.1 Bacteroidota bacterium | reverse complement strand
AAATGACTAAAAGTCATTTTTTGTCCTTAAGAAACCTCAATCAAATCATGGCGGTTCGATGCCGCCATGATTTGAAAAAAGCAGAGATCAGAGTTTTTGCTGCTTCAAACCTTCTGTAAAAGTGTAATTTGTTATACACACCACACCGTACCGATTTCTTCAGTAAGGGCTTTCTTTTTTTATAAACTTAAAGCTATTCTCCACTCTCTATATACGCCCTCAAATCCTCCATCTGTTGATTCGTCATCTTTTCCAAGGTGTAATGTGGCATATACGATCGCTTGCCAGGCATCGGAGAAGTACCGTAGCGTCCGACTTGGTAGAGGGAATAGCGCGTGTAGCGAGGAATGTGTTTCTCTAAAAATTGAAGTGACAGCTTACTATCGTTCAAATCGAAGAAAGAGTAGCGCATATCTTGATGGCAATGTAAGCAACTCAACTTATAAATACGCTCGCCATTAACTGGGTCACCTTCTTTAGCATAGCCTTCTTTCCGATCTTCTGGTGGCTTGATGAAAGTGGCGGGTGAATAATCCAAGTATTTCGACTTAATCAAATCAATCATCGCATGACGATTCACGCTGGTTTCTATTGCTTGTGCAATGCCTTCATAATCTGAATCAGCTAGTTTCAAGTCTCCCAATTTCAAATCAATCGTCCATAAATACGCCAATATAGATTCAATTTCCCAAGCTTCTAGTGGACGCCCTTGCGCACATTCGACTGCGCAAAGCTGAATAGCTTCACGAATATTATCGCGAGCAGGTGTAACCAGTTCACCGTATTTTTTGTAGTAATCTTCATTGTAGAAGCTTGTTCGATTGATTGCTCCGTATAGTGCAGTTCCTTGCAAGAAGGGCAAGCCACGCTCCTCAACGAAATCTAGCTTTGCCTCTGGATCGACAATGCTCAAATCAGGTTCATCGCGTTGAATATTGTGACAAGAAGTACAAACGAAATGGGCACTTTGCTTAGAAGTAGAACGACCATTTTGGGTTTGTGCAAAACCTGTCAATACTAAGTAGCGTCCTTCTTCTGCGGAAACATTAGGGAGCGTTAAATTAGGCTTGTGAGGTAAGGCTTCATCTCCTAATTCCTCCAAAATTTCTGCTACCGAAGTTTTCTCATTGACACTCATAGAAAGAGTAGCAGATTCAGGTTTTGGTAGCAAATTCGCTAACAGAACTAATAGAACAACAGGTACAAAGGCGATAAAATATTTGCTCATTCGAGTTTCGAGTTTTGAGTTTTGAGTTTTGAGTTTTGAGGTGAACTCAGCACTCTTTCCCTCAAAGCTCAAAATAAATTTCTTAATTTCTTCCCGTTACATTCACTTCTATTCGCTTATCTCGATTGGCGAGTTCCCAAGTCGTGTAGAACACCAATTTCCCAATCTTTTCCATTTTCTCAAAGTTGATTTTCTCTATCGTATCCGATGGGCGATGATAATCTTCGTGTGTTCCGTTGAAATAGAAAATAGCAGGAATTCCCTTTTCTGCAAAATTGTAGTGATCAGAGCGATAATAATAACGATTCGGATCGTCGTCGGCGTTGTAAGTGTAATCCAGAGTGAGATTAGTATAGGTTTTATTAGCAGTTTCATTGATTTCATGCAACTCTGTACTCAAACGATCTGAACCAATCACATAAATATAATTTGGATTATCCTCATACTTTTTATCTACTCTTCCAACCATATCTACATTTACATTTGCCACTGTATTTTTGATTGGAAAAATTGGATTTTCGGCATAGTACTTTGAACCCAACAATCCTTTTTCTTCTCCAGAAACTAGCATTATCAGAACGCTTCGTCTTGGACCAGCACCTGCTGCTTTAGCTTTTGCAAAAGCCTCCGCTACTTCCAAAACCGTTGTCGTGCCAGAACCATTGTCGTCTGCACCATTGTAAATGCTTTTTCCTCTAGTTCCCAAATGATCGTAATGTGCAGTGACTACCACCACTTCCTCTTTCATTTTTGGGTCACTTCCCTCTACGTAACCTAGAACGTTAGAGCCAATCAACTGACGCGTATTTTTATTTTGGATAATAGACAACCCAGTAGGAATAGTGACCGATTTTAGTTTGCCTTTTTTGATGATTTTATCTCTCGACTTGGCAACTTTCTTAATTTTTTTGCCGACCAACTCTTTAGCGATGGTAGAGGAAATAAAAATATTGTTCGGGAAGTTTTTTTCAGGTTGTTCGCCTTCTCCAATGCGCATAGAAGAACTCAATAAAAAACGACGATTCTCGGAGATGTTTTCTTTCAAATTAGGGTCAATGATTAAAACCAAATCCACGCCTTTAGCTTTTGCAGTCATTAATTTTTTCTTCCAATCGTTTGACCACTCAGATGCTTCCTCTGAATTGGAAAGTAAATAATTTCCGTTTGGTTTGACGGGTTCGCCTGCATAAATCAGAATGGTTTTTCCAGCAACCTCTTTATCGCCATAATCACTGTATCGTTCATCATCTATGCCGTAGCCTAAAAACAGAATTTCATCCACTTTGATTTCAGGACGATGACTATTGCGCGTTGGAAAACTATAAAAATCCCAAAGATGACGATACTCCTCCTCTCCTACTTTCAGTGCTACTCTGTTCCAACTTTCACCTGTATAAACCATTTTTTGGAAATAGGTATTTTCTTCTCCAATCATTGGAAAGCCTAGCGTTTTGAACTTATCTGCAATATAATCTGCTGCTTTTCGCTGTCCTACTGTTCCCGTTTCGCGTCCTTCGTATTCATCAGAAGCTAAAACGGAAAGAATCGCCTTCATATCTTCTGCGGTGATGCTTTCTGCATAAGGAACAGGTGCATCTTTGCTCATCCTATCGCTCATCGTTGAAGGTTGAGCAATTGCTATTCCAAATAGGAAAAGCAAGCTAATTGGTAAGAGTAGTTTCTTCATTATTGGTAGTATTTATTTGGTTGGTGATGAGGAACAAAGATAACGTAAAATGACGACGCGATCTTTCACCACGTCGTCATTTCAATAAGCAAAATTCAATTATTCAAATTCTTACAGCAATGATTGAATATCCTTCTCTAATTGATTGTAGCCAGATCTTGGATCTACTCCAGTTCTAACGATTCGACCTTCTTTATCTATCAAAAAAGTTTTTGGTATGGAGCTTACGCCATAAGCTCTAGCAGGTGCAGCACTCCAGTATTTCAGATCACTCACATGATACGGCCAAGTCAAATTATCTTTTTCAATAGCTGCGATCCATTTTTGCTTACTGCGCTCAAATTGTTCTTGTAACTGCTCTTGATTTAATCCTTGTGTACGACGAGGACCATCCAAGGAAACACTAAAAACAGTAAATCCCTTGCTTCCGTATTTCTTATACAGTTTAACGACATTTGGATTTGCACGGCGACATGGTCCACACCAACTTGCCCAGAAATCCAACAATACGACTTTACCTTTCAGATCAGATAGCGCGTACTGCTTTCCATCAGGATCATTCAATGCAATATCTGGCGCCATTTCTCCCTCCTTCACTTTCTCCGCTGCTTTTTTCGCCAAATACGCTTGCTCTACTTGTCCAACTGCTTGCTCGTAAGTAGTCGTCAATGGCGCACCTGGATAAGCTAAAGAAAGTTTATTCAATACTTTTTTATGTGGATCGAGTAGTTCACCACGCATTGGTACTGCTTTCATTGTAATTAAAGCTGCGACATAAGCATTTTTTGTTGTGTCAATGAAGTTCCCGATGTCTTCTAGTTTGAATTCACGAGCGAAAAGAGATTGCATCGTTTCTACTAGCACTGCTGTGGGTTCAGAACCTTTGATGTCTACACCGTACTTTTTCATCTGCGCCAAATCACCTGAAACTTTTACTATTTCTTCGTTTCCGTTCAATACAATATCTAATTCTTGACGACCAATTTTGAGGCGATAAATACCTTCATTCAATCCTTCTGGAAAGTTCATGCTGAAACTACCACTTCCATCAGCTTGCATCTTTTGAAGAATAGAAGTTTGATCTCCTGTCTTCACCAAGTCTAGATAAACCTGTAAATCAGCAGCTCCATTCATTTGCCCTTCTATGGTCGTTCCGCTCTGCTGTGGCGCACAATTCCAAAGTAGTGCGACAACTGCGATCATTGAAAATATATATTTCATGAGTTGTTGTTTTTATATTCAATTTGAGTAAAATTAACTCCACCATACAAAATTAATGGACTTAGTTGGCTTTGAAAGAGTACTTATCAGTTTTTTAACAAGTGTAGTTTTATGGTTTGAAAATTGTTCGATGGTTGTTTGATGGCTTCGCCGTTGGTTGTTACGCAGAGTTCTGACTATTCCAGAATCGGAAATTTCATCTAATATCAGTGAAACCATAATAACCATAAAAACCTACAATACTCAACCCTAAACTATTCTTTAGCCATCGCTCTTCCGATTACCTCATTGTAATCCGTTTTCCAAGATTCAATGTCTCCAAAAACTTCTCCATCCACAACGATCTTTCTTTGTGTCACTTCGCCCAAGCGCGTGAATGGAATATTGTGAGTATTCAAGTAATTAACCAAACCATCTTCTTTCGATTCCTTGGTAGAGACCACTACCCTACTTTGTGCTTCTCCAAATAGATAAGCATCTTTTCTAAAATTGCCATCTGTCTCAACATTGAAGCCAAAGTTGTTAACCATTGTACTTTCTAGCAAATTGACGAACAAACCACCATCCGAAATATCATGTGCAGAAAGAATCATGCGCTTTCTGATTAATCGCTTGATGTTTTGCTGAACGGCGTATTCTTCTTCTAAATCAAAATGTGGGTATGGAGAATGTTCTACCTTATGAACAACACGCAGATATTCTGAGCTATTGATGTCATTAGAAGGCGTTCCGATCATGTAAATCACATCACCAATGTGCTTGAAATCAAGCGTCATTTGCTGATTGTAGTGATTCAAAACCCCCAACATTCCAATGGTTGGTGTAGGATAGACGGGTTCTGTTTTGTCCTTGATCGTCGATTGGTTGTAGAAACTTACATTTCCACCCGTGACGGGCGTATTGAATTTTATACAAGCGTCTCCCATGCCTCGAATCGCTTCTACGAATTGCCAAAAGGCTTCTGGATTGTAAGGATTTCCGAAGTTCAAGCAATTGGTAATTGCTACGGGTTCTCCACCTGAGCAAATAATGTTTCTCGCCGCTTCTGAAACGGCAATCATCGCTCCGTAGTAAGGGTCGGCATAAACGTAGTTGGAGTTACAATCTACGGTCACTGCTAAGGCTTTGTTTGTTCCTTTTACGCGCACTAAAGAGGCGTCCGAAACTTTGTTGGTACTCATTGAATTGGTACGTACCATAGAGTCATACTGCTCGTAAATCCAACGCTTGGAAGCAATGCTCGGAGAATTGACAATTTTCCTCGCCGTCTTGATGAAGTTCTTAGGTTTCTTGACAACCGAAGGGTTAAATTTCTTGATTTTTGCTTGATATTTTGGTGTTTTGTATTCTCTCTCGTAAACAGGTGCGCCGCCCCCCAAAACCAAAGGTTCAGAAGGTACATCTGCAACCAGTTCGCCATTCTTATAAAATTCTAAGCGACCGCTATCCGTTACTTCTCCTATTTCTTCGCACTCTAAATCCCATTTTTCAAATACTTGGAATAATTTGCCTTCTTCGCCTTTCTTAGCCACAATCAGCATTCGCTCTTGACTTTCAGAAAGTAAAATCTCAAAAGGCTGCATATCTGCTTGACGCGTTGGCACTTTATCCAAATCAATACGCATTCCTGTTCCGCTCTTCGCACTCATTTCAGAAGTAGAGCAAGTAATACCTGCCGCACCCATATCTTGCATTCCAACTACTGCACCCGTTTTGATGGCTTCCAAAGATGCTTCCAGCAATAACTTCTCTTGAAAAGGATCGCCTACTTGCACTGCTGGCAAATCTTCTGCGGAATCTTCAGTTAAATCTGCCGAGGCAAAAGTTGCTCCATGAATACCATCTTTTCCAGTCGCAGAACCCACAATTAAGACTGGATTGCCTGGTCCATCCGCAATAGCAGAAACCGTTTCGCCAACTTTCACAATGCCGACAGACATTGCATTCACCAGAATATTTTGGTTGTAGCAATCTTGAAAATAAACTTCTCCACCAACCGTTGGTACACCAAAGCAATTGCCATAATCTCCAATTCCACTTACTACACCTTCTACTAAATGACGCGTATGCTTCAAATCCAAATTACCAAAACGCAAAGAATTCAAAGCTGCAATTGGGCGCGCGCCCATCGTAAAAATATCGCGATGAATTCCTCCAACACCCGTCGCTGCTCCTTGATAAGGCTCAATCGCAGAAGGGTGATTATGTGATTCAATCTTAAAAGCACAAGCCAAGCCACCGCCAATGTCTACCAAACCTGCATTCTCTTCTCCTGCACCAACCAACAATTGCTTTCCTGTTCGAGGTAAGGTTTTCAGCCAAACAATAGAGTTTTTGTAGGAGCAATGTTCTGACCACATTACAGAAAAAATACTCAATTCCGTAAAGTTGGGAACGCGCCCTAAAATCTCTTCAATTTTTGTGAATTCTTCTGCAGTTAAACCAAGCTGTTTAGCCGTTTCAACCGTTGGCAAGTTAGACATAGATAGTAGTTAGATTGAAAGAAGGCGCAAAGATATTGGATTTGTAGAAAATCTAGCTATTGGTAGGGAAAATGTTGGAGGCTTTCTTATCAAAAAAAATAATAGAGAAAAATTTTATGAAATAAAATTTTTCTCCGCTATTCCCTCTGGACGGAAACAGAAAGTAAAAATTTCCGATTTCTACTTTTTGTTTCCGTCCAAAAGGATTCTTAATACTTCTCTATCAAATGACACAAATACTCTGCATCATCATCTACAATCATATCCTCTTGTCTCCTGAAACAGAGTGCACAACTTTCCTTTGACCAAAACATGCTCGGCTGGTAATAATCACCTTCGGAATCTTTATTCAAAGTTGCGAATTGCTGATAAAGGAAAGGATAATTGCCATAGTCACCTTCGTTTTGCGCCAAGACCAAATCTCGACCGCTGTGGATGCTCACATTATCGCCTGTTCTACCATAAAATGGCTTTTTGACGTAGCGATCATGCGCAAAATCTGATTCTTCAAAACTGGCTTTTAGTATAGACGGACGACTTGGAAATTGATCGTAAAGAAACTTGAGTAGCCCTTTAGATTGTAGCAACATCGTGAAGGCAGGATTGAGGACAATCGCGTGTTTATTCATCACGATTTTGGTCATCAAATCCATTAATTCAGGTTCTTCGTACGCCATAAAATCCCAAGGAAACATCTTGAAAAAGAAGTCAAACTTGGTATATAGTTCTGGTCCAGATTGTATAAAAACGCCTTCCTCTTCTGAAAAGACAACTTTCTCCAAAATCATAATTTGCACCTGCTGAAAACCCGCTTGTCTTGCAGCTTGTGCAATCACTTCTAAATTGAGATAGTCTTCCTCGTTGCCCAAATAAGATAAGAGCAAATTGGGAATTCGATCAGGATAGGCTTCTAAGATGGTTCGGAAAGTCTCGGTGAGTTGATTCAACAGATTATTATAAATCTGAAATTTCTTTTTGCGTGCTTTTGCTGTTTGTTCGGGCAAGACGTGTGCAGTTTCGGGCATCAAAGAGCAAGTGTCAGCATTGAATTCTAGCATGGAAATGGATTTTCCATCTAAACCTCCTGCAAAATCGAAGCGACCGATGAGGTGCAAATTGCGCTCTCGTTGCAAAGAATAGCGCACCAATTCAATAGCATTTTTTGGAATGCCCGCCAATTCCCACAAATTATTATCCGCTACGAATCGCGCTGCAGTCATCATTTGGCTGTATAGACTATCTGCGGTCGAAATGAAGCGATCAACCTCTTTAGTATTGAGGACGATCGCTTCTTTCGTAAAATAATCGTGGTTTTCGCCTTCTATCAAATACGACAAGCCTTGCTTGCGCATCCACTTTTTGGAAGGCAACTCAATGTATTCTATTTTACTATCCACCATAGGAACGCGTAGATGATTTTCCTCCGTATCCAGATCGTGGTTTGCTCACTTTCGTGCGTTGCGCCGTAGATTGCATGCGCTGCCCCGCGCCATTGCTGACTTTATTATAAGTACTTTGATCTACGTATGCGCCAGGACTTGGTCGGAAAGAACCCATGCTTCTTCCAAGCATAAATCCTAAGAAACCATAGCTTGCAGCGCGCATGATGCCACTACCTCGGTGTGAGCTATCATTTTCTACTAAACGCGCTTCATCTAGTGTAAACGTGTCAATCGCGCCGTCCATGTATTTCGCAATAATGCGGCTGTCTTCTGGCTGATCTACTACCACTTCGTCTTCGATCTTAAATTGATCGGTTTCCATTTCTTTTACAGTCGTAATAAGTCCTTCCGTTGGAACGACGACTTCTTCGGTTACCATATCAGAGCTACTGTCGTCTGATTTAAAGAAAAAGGTGTACACTAAAAATAGAGCGGCTGCTCCATAAATTAACAATCTAATGTTCTTCATTGAAATGAGAATTTTGGTTAAAAAATATAACTATTTACCACATAGCTCATATAGTGTTTTCATGTAGTTCACATAGTTTTTGAAACTGTTTAGACTGTGTAAGAAAGGTCTCAATTTCTACGATCTATACGAAACCAACCACTCTGACTATTGTGATAAATAACTACAAAGATTGAATGGAATGAATTGTATTGATTTTCCGTTGATACAACTGACTAAATGTACAAAACATTCCTTACAGCGTGCACAAAGATAAAATATTTTTTAAATTTGTATTCAAAATATTTATTTTAATTATTTTTGTAATCAAAAAATATAAATTCAAACAAAAAACATGACTCAAAAACTCCTATCTGAAAAAAGTGCGACTATCATTGCGGTTTTCATAGCTGGGCTGTGTTCCATTATTTATGAATTGCTTATCAGTACGACGACTTCTTATTTTT
>JBCDFY010000272.1:0-8978 GCA_039176995.1 Bacteroidota bacterium | reverse complement strand
TTCCGATACGATTTGGCGACGCTTTGATATGCATAGTGCCATTTGTCTGAATTTATCAATATTTCAATGAACTCAAAGATAAGCCTAATGGCTCATTCTTCTTTACGCTTTTCGCAGCTCAAACTTTAGTGCGCACAACACTTGTCCAAATTTTATCGTCCTGATAACCAGTATTTTACAAACCCCGCCTGAATGGAACGGGCAGGCTACCGTCGAAATAATTTATTCATCTGTACGGACTCATAAATTCTTTCTTAGGTAACCCGATAGCCATCGGGTAAACTATTGATAATCAGTTAAATCAAATTTTAGACAAGCTCTTATGAAATATTCAAAGTTTAATTTTAAAAGATAAAAATGAGTGCAAAAGCATTATTCATAGGCTCTATTGGCGTGGTCACCGAAACTTCGGAGTATCAGCGTAAAGCCTACAACCAAGCCATGTCAGAAAACGGACTAGATTGGCAATGGACTCCAGCAATTTACAAAGACCTTCTAAAAAGTAATGGTGGAAAAAATCGCCTTCACCTGCTTTCACAGGCTACGCAGCAGCCGCTGCAAGAAGAGATCATTGATAAAATTCATGCGCGAAAAACAGCCTTAGCTACTCAAATGGTGGTTGCCGATCAACTTTCACCAAGAGCAGGATTAGTCAAGTTAGTGAAGGAAGCAAAGCAAGCAGGCGCAATAGTGGCTTGGGTCACTTCCACTTATGAAGAAAATACCAATGCGCTATTGGAAGCCTCACAGGATCAACTTTCTGAGAGCGATTTTGACTATATTTTCCATCGAACAGATGCTACGGCTGGCAAACCTTCTCCCTCTATTTACCAAGCAGCGTTGAAGCATTTTGACCTCCATGCTTCGAATTGCATTGCAATCGAAGATTCTCTGATTTCTTTATTGGCAGCCAAAGCTGCAGGTATTTTCACGGTTGCTAGTTTAGGTGCTTATCATGACGAATCCGTAGAAAATATTGCTGATTTGGTCGTTTCGGGATTGGATGAAACTAATTGGTCAAAATTGGTGGAGCAGTTTGAAAAAGTACAAGCTCCTAGTTTGGTTGCTTAGGATTTAGTTTTTACGAGCGAGATGATTGGGCGTTTCGTCCAATTATCTCACTCACTCCAAAAGATAATTTTCGCCCGTACTTGAGCAGGGAGAAAACCGTAGCTTTTCGAGCTTAAAAAAACACTCTGTACAATTTTTATCGCAGTACTCATTCTATAAAAAATGTTCATGTCCAATAGAACAATATCAGAAATACAAACACATAGACCTGTCACTCCACATACGATTCTGAGTGCGAGGATGCTTGCATTAAAAGATCAATTGATCGAAAACCAAGCAGCGCAAATTCATTTGGAGGCTCTAGAGCAATGCTTAGAGCTGATTGTGCCGCTGGATGGTTACATTGCTCAGCACTCCACTCCCCCGTCCAAAGTGCTGGATGACTTGGAAGCCAATACTGATGCTATTGATTGGGAAGCCGCTTACGAAAATGGAGAAACTACTCTACAGCTAGAGAAAGAGATGGTTTCTGGCGCGGTAGAAGGACAGTTTTTAAAAATACTTATTGCACTTTGTAGTGCCAAACGAGTACTTGAAATTGGTGCTTTCACGGGCTACGCCTCTTTAGCAATGGCAGAAGCACTACCCGACGATGGGAAGTTGATTGCTTGCGAGTATGATGCTTATGCCGCCGATTTTGCTCAACAGCAATGGAACAAAAGTCCACATGCACACAAAATGGAAGTACGAGTAGGCGATGCGCAACAAACTTTGCAAGCACTTGCCGAGGAATCGACGGTTTTTGATTTTGTTTTTCTGGATGCAGATAAAGAGAATTATCTCCATTACTATAACAGCTTGCTGGATGAAGGACTCGTGAAAACGGGCAGTTTGATTTGCGTAGATAATACTTTGTATATGGGGCAAGTTTATGGTGCTACACCGAGTACCAAGAACGGAGCAGCACTCCAAGTTTTTAATGAGGCTGTTCGCGATGACTCAAGAGTGGAACAAGTTTTATTGCCTTTGCGAGATGGTATAACATTAATTAGACGTAAGTAACATATCTTGGAATCTAAGTTCTTTATAATATTGAGAAGCGAGAAAATCATAGATTTTCTCGCTTCAAAAAAACATTCGGTGCGGCGTCTGCGACGCCGCACGAGAGGGAATGAGGGAGAAAAGCGGGTTTTTCAAAACCCGCTTTTCTCCCTCAAACTCCCATCATTAAGACTAAAGTAAACATAATTTACAGTGTATTAGTACAGTGTAAACCAAATTGCGTACCATTTTTATGAAATCTTTAGCCGTTCTTTTGGGCTTAGGTATAAGTGCTGTCCCTGCTTTATTGATGTCCATTTTAGCCAGCATTCGGCTCTGGATACTTGGGCAAACTACGCCTCAATCAAGTGGACGCACCGTTTTATTGACGGGTGGTAAAATGACCAAGTGTCTTCAACTCGCTAGACTCTTCCACGCCATGGGAGATCGAGTGATCGTAGCGGAAACCGAAACCTACAAATGGTGTGGCACAAGATTTTCCAAAGCGGTAGATCAATTCTTAATCATTCCTACTATTCAAGGCGATGGTCGAGCTTATTGTAGAGCTTTAGTAGAGATTGCAGAGCGAGAAAAAGTCGATCTTTTTGTTCCAGTAGCAAGTCCGAAAGCGGCTCTATATGATGCTATCGCCAAACCCATGTTTCCAGCGCATACAGAGGTTTTCCACTTTGATGAAGCAGTTGTCAAACAACTAGATGATAAGCACCAATTCATTCAGTTGAGCAAAGAATTTGGGCTTTCGGCACCAGAATCTTATTTAATTGATTCGAAGGAAGATTTGCTGAAAATGAAATTCACGGCAGGGAAAAAATACATCCTCAAAAAGGTGGAATACGACCCCGTTTATCGGCTTGATCTACGCACCATTCCGCACGAAGGATGGCAAGAGCGCGTTCGTGCTTTACCCATTAGCCCATCGGATACTTGGGTAATGCAAGAATTCATCGAAGGGCAAGAGATTTGTACGCATACCACGACCCAAAATGGAGCGGTAAATCTTTATGTCTGCTCCGATTCTTCGCCTTTTCAAGTCAACTACGCCATGCTCGATCTGCCAAATGTGAGTACTTGGGTGGAGACGTTCACCAAAAAATTGAATGCGACTGGACAAATTTCTTTCGATTTCATTATTCGAACAGACGGCGAAGTCATCCCTATTGAATGCAACCCCAGAACGCATTCCGCCATTACGGTTTTTTACGATCAACCCTTAGCCGCGCAAGCGTATTATACCTCAGTAGCGTCTGACAAAACCTATTTGCCTAGTGCTAAGAGCAAACCAACGTATTGGCTCTATCACGAACTGTATAGAATATTGACTTCCAATGGACTTCAGCAGGCACAGTTTCTGTGGCGTCGTATTTGGACTGGCAAAGAAGCGGTATTTTCTTGGGCAGACCCGTGGCCATTTTGGTTCAATAACCACATCAATATCCCTTATCAAATCCTACAAAAAATGAAAGCAGGAGTCGCATGGACTCGCATTGATTTTAACATTGGTAAACTCATAGTACAAGGTGGAGACTAATCAAACAACACAGAATTTCACGGCTTTGCAGTTGGTCGGTTCACCAACTTCGCAGTTCTTTTTTGACCTATCAATGCTTTACGCCAAAGCAGTCGTACAGCCCGACGGCTTTGAGTTGCTGTTCGCCATCACTTATCCAGATGGCTCTTGGGCGGTCAGTAAAAATTTGGAAGAAACCGCTCCCAAGATAACACTTAGCCAGATGATTGAAAAAGTTCAAATCGCTGATTTAGTCGTTCCACATCTTTTCTGCCAAAAAGGATTGACCAGCATACGTACTTTTTTTGAAGATGTATTGAACATTCCGCTGATTGGTTCTAGTGGGCAAGTACTGAGTATTGCTCAAAACAAGCATTGGACGAAGCTATTGGCTGCCGACGCTGCTGTGAATGTTCCCAAGGGGTTTAGGCTGAACGCGCCTTTTCAAGACCGATCTTTTTTAGCAAGAATGGATTTTCCAATAATCGTTAAGCCCAACTGCACGGATAATTCAGATGGACTCGCTTTAGTTAATCATCCTGAAGAATTAGAGGAAGCCATTCAAGCAGCTTCACATTTCGATGAGGAAATATTGGTAGAGGAATTCATACCAGGTCGAGAATTACGCGGAGCAGTGATTGAAATAAAAGAAAATTTCCATACCCTTCCATTTATTGAATACAAAGTAAGTGAGACTCATCCTATACGAGAAAAAAAGGATAAATATAAGTTCAATGAGCAGGGGCAATTGCTCGCTCAATCCGAAAAAAAACAAGTGCCTGCACAATGTCCTGCGCTAATTGACAAAGCGCTACAATCAGAATTGTCACAAATGATGATCGCACTTCATCAACGGCTCGGTTGCCGAGATTTCTCCATGTATGACTTCCGCATTCACCACCAAACTGGAAAACCTTATTTGTTGGAAGCGGGGCTGTTTTGGTCTTTTAGTGAAGCCAGCATGATTTCTTCCATGCTTCGAGCAGATGGAAAAAATTTAGAAACTGTAACCCATCAACTGTGGCAACAAAGCATTAGGAGAAGATAATTTTTACACAAAATCATTCAATAATGAAAATACAACAAAAGCAACCCATTGGCGCAGAAGTGGAAGCAATTCAACTCAAGCAACTCACTACTGCTCAAGCACTTACGATTCAACAATTACTAGCCGATCATGGTGTACTCATTTTTAGAAATCAGCACCTGAGCGATGGGGAATTTGTCAATTTTCTGGCGCAACTCGGCCCACTGACTTTCACTACGGGCGAAGTCCCTGTGGAGAACCATCCTGATTTGAATGTGGTAAGTAATGTAGGAAAAATAGGAACTTCTAAAAGTAGGTTTCACATTGATTCCAGCTATTTTCAAAAACCACCCGCTTACTCTGCTCTTCGCGCTGTCACTATTCCTCCAACGGGCGGAGAGACGCTTTTTACCAATCAGTATTGGGCTTACGAGAGTCTGCAAGACGAGATTAAACAGCAGCTAAATGATAGAACTTTAAGGCACGTCGTCTCTGGTCTTGACTTATCCAATCATAAAGATGCGGAAACTGAAGCCAACCATCCTGTTTTTAGAGTACATCCAATATCTGGAAAAACTTCGCTGTACCTTTCCACTCCACTGCGATGTGTGGCCGCTAGTGGATTAGAGGAGAAAGTAGCGATAGAACTTATCAACGCTTGCTACAATCATTCGATTCAAGAGCAAAACATCTACCGTCATCAATGGCGAGAAGGAGATATCGTCATTTGGGATAATGGCTGCACCTTACATCGAGCAGACCATTCAAAAGTGGACGGTGATCGAGTGCTGCACAGAGGGCTTTCGCTTGGGTATAACGCTTAGGAAGTTTTATTTATCCTTTTGATGTATTAAGTTTTCCAAGGAGAGCATGGTTATTGAGTAGAAACCTAATAGTGATGCTGCTTTCCCAGAAATTTATCTGTACACTCAAACAAGACAGTAAGTCTAATTTATCATGTACTTAAACTGACTGTACTAATTTTTTTGTCTAATCTAAAAGAAAATGCTCACTTTCAAGTGTATTCAAAGAAGTATATCACGCAGAGAACGCAGAATTGTAATTATCAGTGAATTGATGAATTATTAAAACCCGTCTGACACAGACTAATGAATATTACTCTGCTTTTGTTCAATCGCGCAAATCTAAATAGGCTTCAAAGAGGGAAGGATACAGCTATGCTGATTGTATCCTTCTCTCTTTACAGTACAGTGCTCTAATCTTACTGCACAATCAATTTCCCATTCATCAAACCATAGTGTCCTGGAAAACTACAAATGAAGTCGTAGACGCCCTTTTCAGGTGCATCAAAGGTGACTGAGGTGCTTTCTCCGCCTCCGATCATTTCTGTGTATGCAATAATATTATCGCTTTTTGGTATGTATTCATTTTCGTGAGCAGCAGTGGCTTTTGCAGCAAAATCAGCCACATCGGTATATTGCTTTAATAAGACAAAATTATGTCCCATCATCTTCTCTTCCATCACTCCCTTGTGCGTTAGATTAACCGTAATGACCTGACCTTCTTTTACCTTAATAAGCTTTGTATCATACTGCATGTCGTCTCCAGCTCCAAGTTCAATAGTCACCTCTTCTCCTTTTTTAGGTGCTTTTTTTTGCTCTTTCGGAGGTGCCAATTTATTGTTGGATTGCTTTGGTTCGGAATTGCAACTTGCTATTAGACATCCTATGAATAGAATGATTATTGAATACTTCATAATTTATGATTGTTAAGTAATAGTTTACCTTAAATTCAATGATAAATGTACCCTTTAGTTCTTCACTTTTGTCAAAAACACGTTATCTTACAATAAGCTTAGTTCTTACCAAAATTGAGGATCGCGGGTAGCTGGGCAAAGATAAGTTTTACTATTCCTTCTCAAAAGGAATGATAGATTATAGTGAATCATCTAATATGACTCGGCGGATGACCAAATCGCTTCTTAAAAGCCGTCGTAAAATGCTGTGGATTTTTATAACCAATTCGATCAGCAACTTCTCTGACGGTCATTTTTTCTTCCAAAAGCATATGTTTAGCACGATTCATTTTGACCGCACTCCAATAGCTAAAAACAGTAGTACCAAAAACTTCTTTGAAACCTTTTTTCAAGCTATATTCGTTTGTCCCAAAAAGATGAGCGAGTTCCAAAAGCGTGCAAGGTTCATTCAAATGTCTACCGAGATAATCTTTTACTGCGTGCATTCGCTCAATATCCGATTTTTTGAGTTGGTGTTTTGTAGGTTCTTGTGCAGAACTGATCTGCTCTAATTGCAACAGCAACAACTCTGTTACCTTAGCTTCCAAGAAGAATCGCTTGTACAATCCTTTTCGATTACAATTCAAAATCTCTTGAATGAGCCAGTGCATTGCTGGCGTGATAGGATAATGGTGAGAACTCAATACACTGTTCTCTTGCCGATTAATGGCTTTCAGAAAACGAAAAAATGCTTTTTCTTCTTCTGGCAAAAAGCGTTTGAAAAAATCAGGAAATAGATTGATTTCAAATAACTCTATATTCTTTCCAGAAGGATAGAAGGCGCGTCCGTTCAAGCGATTTGCGTATATAATGTTGTGTTGATTGTAGTCAAATAAGTAAGTGTGATTATGATCTCTGTCTTCTGCTCTAGTCTTTCCTTGAAGCGCAAAATGCATTTCTACGGTTTCCATATCGCTCTCAAAATCTAATTCTGCTCGCGTATTCATTTTCATATTGCCATGTCCAATATGAATATTTTCCATGAATATTTCCCGATAGCCCCCTTGCCCATCGAGCAATTCAGCCGAATAATTTCGTTCCGTTACCCCCCCATTTTGGTGAGAAGAAAAGCGATCTGGATAAGTCTTTTCTATAAAAAGTTCCTCTAAATTATTGCTGTGTAATCTTACTTTCATTCCGTTTTGCGTATGTTTTTCTCCGTTTCGCGTAGCCTATGGTGATGAATTTAAAATGATCTTTGTAACATTACTGCAATTTAGACTAAATAAAAATAATGAACAAAAAATGTCATGCTAAAATGCACGCTGCTCGCACTGAGCTGTTTCTTACATTTCAGTATATTCAGCCAAGCCAATACCAAAGGAAAAGTAAATAACGAAGCAGGAGAAGCACTGACAGGTGTGACCCTCCAAGTATTGAGTTCCACTTTAAATGCCGTCACGGATACAAAAGACAAATTTCTCTTTTCCAATGTTCCAGCAGGAATCCATCACTCAAAATTAATTATTTGGACTATGCCACTCAAGTGAAAAGAGTGACGATGGATACAGAAAGCTCCATGTATAAAATCAGGAAGCTGCTCTACAATTGAATGAGGTCGTTGTAGGTGCACAGAAACGCGAAGAACTTTTGCGGAAAGTACCGCTATCCATTTCGAGTGCCAATGCTAAAAAAGAATGCAGTTCAAAATTTTGTATAAGAGAAGAAAAAGTATACTTCGAAGGAAAAGACGCAAAATGGTAACTGTTTACCACATAGCTCATACAGCATTTTCATAGAGTTCGCGTAGTTTCTAAAACTACTCAAGCCATAGGAGGATGGTCTTATCTTATCATAGAAGTTGCTTGAAAGCTCAATTTTTCCTTCAGAAGCGGGAAGCAGCTACTATGATCTATGTGAAACTAACCATTGTGACTACTGTGGTAAATAGTTACGCAAAATGGATAGAACATATGATCAACATCAGGACACTTATAATATGAGTGGGCATTGGGATAGAGTCCAGACCTTTTACAAAAATGCTGTCTAGCCTGATGCAAAAAGATGAATTACCTCCCTTAGTGAAGACACAGAAGATAGTACAATTTTCATGAAAATCCTTGCCTCAATCCAAATTTTGTCGGAAGTTGCTAATGAAGCTCTTCTTCAATGGAACTCCGACTTAGGATATACAGAGTTTCAATCCAAATTTTGTCGGAAGTTGCTAATGAAGATCGTGCAGCAGCCACCACCCTCGGAGTGAAGACCGAGTTTCAATCCAAATTTTGTCGGAAGTTGCTAATGAAGCTCATGTATTATGGAGACATTGATGTATTTAGTTGACGTTTCAATCCAAATTTTGTCGGAAGTTGCTAATGAAGGCTGATGTACCATTATCCTGCTCTCTAATTTCAATTCGTTTCAATCCAAATTTTGTCGGAAGTTGCTAATGAAGCTAGTGAGTCGCTGAGGTGTGGGGCAAGAGACTGATGTTTCAATCCAAATTTTGTCGGAAGTTGCTAATGAAGACACCAAGTTGCTTCAAGTATTCATCTACTTCCTTGTTTCAATCCAAATTTTGTCGGAAGTTGCTAATGAAGCAGCACAAGTAACATCTGCAATGACAGAAGTGTATTATGTTTCAATCCAAATTTTGTCGGAAGTTGCTAATGAAG
>JBCDFY010000271.1:0-9119 GCA_039176995.1 Bacteroidota bacterium | reverse complement strand
CTTTCGCAATTTTTTTATGAACCAGTTCTTGGTGAAGGAGGGAATTTTCTTCTTCAGTAAATTTGCCTGCCTGTTTGAGCAGTTGAGAAATTGATTCTTCCATTTACTTAGCGTTTGTAGGAAATAAATAGACCTATTTTCCAGATAATATCAAACAAGTTTGGCGGCTGTAAAGGTAACTCACACAAACACTACTTTCAAAAATAATCCAATAATCAGAAGCAAGCAAACAAAGATGACCACTCTCTCTAAGGCAGGACTTTGCGAAGGAATTTTCATTTGACGGTTGACGGTTGACGGTTGACGGTTGACGGTTGACGGTTGACGGTTGACGGTTGACGGTTGACGGTTGACGGTTGACGGTTGACGGTTGACGGTTGACGGTTGACGGTAATATATGTGTTATCACTTTCTACTCTCCTACTCTTTCGCTTAAATCCTGTGACCTTTTCTTTTTCATTCTATTTTTAGAAGTGTTTTTCTTAGTACGATCTAAATGGCGATTCACCACACTCCAAAATTCTTCTACGCGATGCGTCCAAGTATTGCTTCTTGCGGTATTAACGCGCGCCTGGATTTTGTCAGCATCGTTGTCTTCCAACGCATTATCAATTTGCTGCACAAATTCTGCGTGATTATCTGCTAAATGCACGACGGATTTAAACGAGCGAATGTCTTCTGAGAAATTGGTGGAAATAACGGGACGACCAGAAAATAAATATTCATTGATCTTCAAAGGATAAATGCTGGCAGTCAATTCATTTTTCAGGAATGGAATGATCGTGCAATCAAAATGCTGCAAATATTGTGGTAGTTCGTTGATGTCTTTTCGTCCTGTAAAAATCACATTGGGCATTTTATCTAAGCCGATCTCTTTGTATTCTTCATTGTTCGTTGGACCAACTAGAACTAAAGTCTTATCCTTATGCGTTTCTGCGATCGCTTTTAGTAAAGGGTAATCAATTCGAGAAGCATCCATATTGCCTGTGAAGCCAATGATTGGGGTTTCGATGTGCTCAATTTCTTCAGGTTTGGGATAGACTACTTCCAGTGTTCTGCGAAAAATATTTTCGTCCACAGCATTGTGCAGAATGTGCGTTTGTGGATTCAGTGGAGATTTGAGCTGATGCAATTTTTTGGAGGTAACAAACACTAAATCAGCATCTTGTATCACTTTTTCTTCTAAACCTGCCCAATGCTTTGCCGTGTAATCTTCTTGCGTCATATCATCTATGCACTGGTAGATATTGAGCTGCGGACGGAAGTTTTTAGGCAAAACGCCTCCAACGAATGGATTGAAACAATTGAGGTAAATGTAATTCTTGAGCTGATATTTTTCGATAACTTGAGCGATGGTATGATAGATCACTTTATTATTCCAATAGTGTAGTTTATCGTATAAGCTGCCTTTGGATAAAAAATTGATCGGCAAAATGGCGGGCGGATGCACCGCAATGACGTTAGAAGGTAAATTGGGAATCTTTTCGTAGCGCGTTTTGCGCAAGACTTGATCAACTAAACGTGTTTGTACTGCTTTCGTACCAATTTGTTGAACAATTTCTTTTACGGTAAATGGAGGATTGATGTAAAAAACGCGATTTTTCTTGGCGAATGCTCTAGTGAAGGAAAGGGAAACAGAGGAATAAGGATTATCCCAAGGGAACAAGCCAAAGTATATAATATCTACATTGTCTATGCCAGCATACATGGATTGATAATTTGCTTAGAAGCCGTTCTTAGACACGAGATTTTTAGATGTGAAATATAAGACTATCACTTGCTTAAAAGCAATACTTAAAATCTTGACTTAGATACTTCCTTAGTTTACTCATAGTTTAGCTTTCTGACGAAAGAGCTTCCACATTCTGCCATAGAATTCAATAGCATAACGAAACGCTCTCCAGAAAGATACGCCAAAAATACGATGGAGATACATTTGCATCCCTATAAATGCTAAAATATAGGTTGTTAAAGTTCCGTAAGCCGCGCCAATGATGCCAAATTCACGAATGAAGAAATAATTGAAAAGAATATTGAGCAATGCGCTGACTACTGTAAAAACGAAGTTGATTCGAGGCCTACCAGTCGAATCTAAAACCGTACCAAATTGTACCGCAAAAGGGATAAAAATGCCATAAAACATGGTTAACCTAAGAATATTACTTGCCTCCAAAAAGTCGTCACCTGCAATAATCCAAATGATCCATTCCGCGAAAAGGAGGACGAAAATAATAGCTGGTACTAGGATTGCTAAAATCGCGCCTACTGCTTTTTCGTATAGTAATTTAATAGCTGTCTTACCTTCTTCCATACGTCTTGCGCTCTGTGGAAAAAGAATGGAAGCCATCGAAAAAGTAGGTGCTTCTGCTAGATTAGTCACTTTGATCGCTGCGTCATAAATGCCAACAGGAATTTCTCCTAACATCCTCGCAATCATCAACCGATCCGTACCTTTATAGAACATGGTACTCAAATTTGTTCCCATCACATATTTACCATAATGGAATAATTTCCAGACTGCTTCCCAATCAATTTGGCTGCTAAACCGCAGAAATGGACGTGCAAAAAAGTAAGAAACGGCTGCACCAGCAATGACCCCTATTGTTCTGATAATCACTAAATTTGCCAACTCAATTTTGTAGCTCAACAGGAAAAATATAGCAACGTAAATAAAATAGATACCTTGACGAGTGAAAGTTGCCCAAAAGATACCACGAAACTCCAAACTCGCTTGCTGCATGAAGTTAAATTGCAAGAAAGGAACGAGTGCAATAGTCGTCAAGCAGTGCAACTGAAGTAAATTTTTCAACTCTGGAACCCGCACAATTTCACTGATTCTTTCCGCCCCCAAAAAGAGAGGAACAACTAGGAGAAATGTGATGATAAAGTTCAAGAAAAGAGAAGAAGTAGCTAGTACTCGATAGCGTTCTTCATTTGCAGTGGAGAGGAATTTAACCAAAGCATTTTGTAACAGACCCGTTCGCCCAACTTCTACAATCGTTACGATGGACAAAAAAGCTGCCCACTGTCCTACTTCTGCTTTCGTCAAAGCTCGAAATAAAATCATCACACTCAACAATGCAAAAGCCTGCATGGAAAAGCGTTCCATTAGCGTAAAGAAGCCCGACTTGATCCAATACGATTTTGATTTCGTCACGAGTAGTTAATAGCGGTTTTTTCTGTTGAACGGGCAAAATAGCAAAATCGTTTTGATTGGGATGTAATTTAAACGAGTTAAGCCAGCAAAAAAGGAGTTGAGTGCATCTAAAGAATTTCATGTGCATTCATGCTATGGTATTTTGAAAAACTAAGTTAATTGGTTGAGTTTGCTTTTGGATAGCGCACAATGTCAAAGTCTCAGACCTTCGACAATACCTTAGTTTTGTACCATCAAGAAAGAAGTAGTGTTTCTACAGAAAAAAGACCTTAGAATACTGGAAATGATGACGTACTTGCTCGCTTTTTAAATTCTTTTCCATAATCCATCGTTTGCTTTGTAGAAAAAATGGGTTCTTTGACAAATTTTACCAAATGCATATTTACCGACCTTCGCAGCTTCGCTGCTTGGTCGGGAGGAGGTTTAGAAGGGCAGCGATGCGGCTTTTACGCCAAATTGCAAAAATTGTCAAAGAACCAAAAAATGCTGTGCACGTAGTCGCCATTTTTCACGACAAAGAGAGCCCCATAAGTTTGGCAAGATAGCTTGTAAGAATTAGACTTTTTCCAATTTCTTCTTCAAATAGGGATAGCTGAAGACCGACACCAAAATAATCACTACACCGATGTAGAAACTACTATTCAATTCTTTATGCTCTTGCAGCAAGATCCAAGCAAGAAAAATACCATAAACAGGTTCCAAATTGATCGTTAGAGTGGAAGCAAAGGCAGAAATATAGTGCAAAGCACGTATGGAAAGCGTGTAGGCTAAAGTGGTGCAAAGTAAGGATAATAAAATGAGATATACCCAATCCCAGGCTGTTGGTGGAAGCAATGAAACTTCTTCAGGTGTTGTGAAATAGTAAATTGGAAAAACAAGACTCAAAAACAGCCACGCACTTCCCAATTCTAAAAAAGTAATGGTGAGTGGACGCGCATTCGTCACCATTTTTTTATTCAAAATCGCAAACAAAGCCGCTAGAAACGCAGAAGCCAACCCAACCCAAAAACCGAGGAGCATTCCGCTTTCTAAACTATTGACAATCAGCAGCATTCCAGGAATAATGAGCATCCCTAAAAGCACTTCATACCACTTCAATTTTTGCTTCAAAAGGAGCGGCTCGAACAAGGAAGTAAAAAGCGAAGTAGTCGCCATGCAAATCAATGCCACCGAAGCATTCGCCAATTTAATGGCGCCATAAAAACATACCCAATGTAAACCAACGAGCACGCCAATACCCATAAATTGTAGAATTCTTTCTCTAGGCAGTTCCCTGAAAATTGTACCGACCTTAATTAAGAAAACAATACTAAAACTGGTAATCAAAACCCGCCACCAAACAATGCTCACGGCTGGCAAATTAATCAAATCACCTAGAATGGCAGTGAAGCCAAAGAGCAACACGGCAATGTGGAGTTCAAGATAAGCCTTAGTTGTTAGATTCATCAGCAAAAAGGTGCAAGATAGCTAGATTCCATTCAGTGGAGATTGTTTTCATAGAAACTCTGTGTGATAAGTCTCTTTGACACCCCCAACGATTTTAAATTCTAATCTTTCTTTTTCTTCTTCATAAACTCCGTCGGTGTCATCTGATAATGCGCTTTAAAAACCTTATAGAAAGTAGCTTTTGAAGAAAAACCAGAAGTCTCTGCCAATGCCATAATCGTATATTGAGCAGTTCCTTTTTCTCGAAGTTGCTGCTCGAAGGCTTCCAAGCGATATTGATTGACGAAGTTGTAAAAATTGGAGTTTAAATAGCGTGTAAAAATTTGAGAAAGTTGATTTTCGGAAATATTGGTGGCTTTGGCTAAATCGGTGAGACTTAGTTTCGAGTTGAGGTAAGGCTGTTCCTTCTCAACATGATTTTTGAGTTGCTGATAGAGTGCTTCTAGTTCGAGTGGCTTTTTCTGATCGTAACCATAATGATCGTTGGAAAGCAAACTGAAATAGTGGGAAAAACGGAGGGAAAAAATGATGAGGCTAAAGACGAAGAAGGCATAAAAAATGAGGAGCAAATATTCCAATTGTCGAAAGAAGTAATTCACTTTCAACCAGTAAATTAATAGAACAATCAGTAAGACCAAAACAAGGGTGAAGCCTTTAAAATAACGAACCAGCCACTTGATTCTTTCTCTTTGTTTGTCGGACAAATTAGCCTTGGTCAAAACACGGATAGACGCTAGAGTGAACACCAAACTATTTAGTAAATACATTAATATCCATAGGGTAGTGTAGGCATTCCAATCCTCAAAAAATAAGAAGAAGCCATATCGAATGCCACTTGCCCAAAGTATCATTTGAGCTGCGAGATAAAGACTAAACGGAAAGTAGATTAACTGTCTCCAATGCCAACGATAATTCAAATCAACCAGCGAACGACTATATAAATACAGCAAAGGAGAG
Source organism: Bacteroidota bacterium (assembly GCA_039176995.1). Lineage (GTDB taxonomy): Bacteria > Bacteroidota > Bacteroidia > Chitinophagales > Saprospiraceae > JAAUTG01. The sequence continues at coordinate 3,559 of JBCDFY010000271.1, read as the reverse complement.
ACGCTCAACCAAGCCACTGCACTCAAATCAAAGAAGGCAGAACCACGCGGTAATAACTGATTCATCAAAACGACGTAATGCAAAAGCGTAATCGCCAACATTCCTAGCACCGCGATCAAATACTTTTCAGAATACAGCACACGCGGCTTTCTCAAAATGACGATGATGAGTAAAATCGCTTGAACAACGGCGACCAAATAGATCGTGCTGGTGATGTTAATCTGCAAAGTGTTTTGTTTTTTTACTACATAGTCATATAGTTTTTTCACATAGCACACTTTGGTCCTTTTAGGAACTAACGTAAACAAGACTATGTGAACTCTATGAATTTGCTATTGTGACTATGTAGTAAATCCATCACAAAAATACACGCTTCTCTCCCGAAATTTGCTCGAAAAACAGTCTTTCTGTCCATTTCAGCTAAGATAGACTCCTAAAAAAGGTAATTTCTTTTCCACTATTTATTCTCCCTCCATATTGCTGCCATTATTTCATATGCTTTGAGACAAAGTTACTGGATAACGGGAAGTTATCCAGTGACCACTCTTTAAACAAACAACTCGATATGTTACGACAATTTTTCTCTCTATGCTTTGCATTATCTTTTATGGCGACGCTGCCTGCTCAAATCGTTAGTACTTTGCTGACCAAGCCTGGTCAGCATTTTGAAGGTATCACTTGGGCAAAAAGTGGTGAAATCTATGTAGTAGATTTTGTGACAGGACAAGGCTTTGAATTGACTACGGATGGACAAATTACGGAAATAGGGCGTGGAAATGGTGCGCTGGGTGGAACTGTGGATGAAAAGGGAAATTTTTACTATTCGGAATTCAATACGGGCAACATCCTCAAAATTGATACCGCTAAAAATCAAACAATTTATTGTAGCGGTTTGATTGGACCTGCGGGTATTTTGATCGATGAGGAAAATCAGATCATGTATGTTGCTAATTATTCAGGTAATAGTATCTCCAAAATAGACATGGCTGCTGAAACAATCCAAGCGACGATCTTAGCTTCTGGAGGTCTAATCAATGGTCCAGATGGTTTAGTTTTTGATCCAGATGGCAATATCATTTCCGCTAATTTCAACAACAATAATATTCAGCGAATCACACCAGAAGGAGAAGTCACTCGATTTGCAACTATTTCATCTAGTCCCAATTCGGGTTATATTGTTCGCAGAGATGATCAATACATTATTGCAGGTGCAGCTTCTCCCAATATTTACAGTATCAGTTTAGAAGGAGAAGTTCGTCAAATTGCAGGAACGGGCGTAGTTGGTTATCAAGATGGAGAAGCCGCACAAGCACAGTTCAACCTCCCGAATGGCGTTGCTCTTTCGCCTAGTGGGGATACGCTGATTCTAACAGAAAGTAGTACGGATGGACGCATTCGTCTATTGACCAATTTCGATTTAACCAACACTATTGCCATTGAGCAAACCTTCGAGCAAGTTCACCTCAGCCCAAATCCAGCTTCTGACCAAATTAATTTGAAAATGAATCTCAAAAAAGCAGCTGATCTGACCATCAATTTAATTCAATTCAATGGAACGGTCGTGGATACTTTGACAACTACACAGGCCAGTAAAGGTATTTTTGAGCGACAAATTATGCTGCCTTCCAATCTTGATGCTGGCATTTATCTTGTACAAATTGTGGCAGAAGATCAAGTGTATTATGAGCAGTTGGTGAAGCAATAGAAAAAGAGTAGCAGGTTATTCAAGTTATCAGGCAAGACTCATTGTATTAATTTAGGGCTTTCTTCACATGTCTTGTATGTAAGCGATTTGAGTTTAGATCTGCTAATTATTTAGACGGTTAAGAAAAGGAGCAGAGAGTACTTCATCCTCAAGGAAATGTGCGCCGTTCTTCGGTAGCGCATTTTCCTTTTCCAGCCAAAAAGAGAAAAACATTTTCTGTAAAATAGATGTTTTTTTGAGTGCACTAGATGACGAAGTGTCTAAAATAGAAATAGATGAGTTACGCAAAGGAGGTAAAGCCTTACACCGCAGAGGGAAGCAAGAAAGAACAAGTTTCCAATATGTTCAATAATATTGCGCGCTACTATGATTTTTTGAATCACTTTTTGTCCTTAGGCATCGACAAATTGTGGAGAAAACGCGTGATTAGAGAACTGAAAAAGTCAAATCCTCGTCATTTGTTAGATGTTGCAACGGGCACAGCGGATGTGGCAATCACAGTGGCGAATAAAATAGACGTAGATAAAGTTATTGGCTTGGACATTGCGATTGAAATGCTAGAAATTGGGCGAAAGAAAGTACGTAAACAAAACCTGAACAATACAGTAGAATTAATAAGTGGCGATGCAGAAAATTTGCCTTTTGAAGACAATACGTTTGATGCAATAACCGTTGCATTTGGGGTGCGTAATTTTGAGCATTTAGACAAAGGTCTTGCAGAAATGCATCGTGTACTGAAACCACAAGGGAAATTGGTCGTTTTGGAGTTCTCGAAGCCGACTTTGTTCCCTTTTAAGCAATTATTTAATTTTTATTTCAGTACCATTCTACCTTTTATTGGTAGAATCACTTCCAAAGATCCAAAAGCGTATCGCTACCTCTACGAATCCGTACAAGCCTTTCCTGATGGGGAAGCCTTTTTATCCCGATTGAATGCAGTGGGCTACGAAAATATCAAACAAATTCCGCTAACATTCGGTATTAGTTCCATCTATTTGGGAACGAAACAGAACATATAACAGAGAGGAAGAACAAATTTGCTCTTGCTCTCGAAACTAAACACGTTATCAAGTGCAGAAAGCAATTCTCTTCGCCATAGCCATATTGCTAACTACCCTTAGCTTACAGGCACAAACCTCTCGCGGTAACTACAACTTTTTAAGTTTTGATCAAAAGCCTTATTATTTCGGGATTACTTTGGCTTACAATTCTTCTGATTATCGCCCTTTTCGTTCCAAAAACTTCTTGCAAAGCGACAGCATCATTGGTATTCAATCCCTGAAAGGTCCAGGATTTAATTTAGGTATTGTCACTAACCTGAAAATCGGAGATTATTTCGATTTGCGTCTGCTGCCAACGCTATCTTTTGGGGAACGCACTTTACAATACACCAAAGATAGAAGGAACTTCCCTAATCAAGACCGAAGGGTTTCCTCAGTTTTCACAGAAATTCCATTTCATGTTCGTTACAAATCTGCGCCGCATAATGATATGCGCTTATTTGTCATCGCAGGTGTGAAGTATTCTTTTGACGTAGCAAGCGATTCCAAAACGCGGCAGGCAGAAAATCTAGTCAAAATTTCACCTACCGATTTTGCTGCGGAAGCCGGTTTTGGAGCACAATTTTTCTTTCCTTACTTCATCTTTTCACCTGAATTCAAAGTCTCGTTTGGGATGAACAATATCCTTTTGTACAATGGACAACTGGAAGAATCCACTGCACTGGAAAAGATTTTATCTAGGACATTTACGATTTCTTTGTAGGAGATACCCGAACTCATCTGCACACTTGTAAGCGAATCCAGAATCACTACATCAATATTGAGGCTCTGGATTGTTCGTTTCAGGCGATTG
>JBCDFY010000270.1:0-9152 GCA_039176995.1 Bacteroidota bacterium | reverse complement strand
GTCAAATTAAGCACATTATTATTTGCTTAAATCGAATAATTAAAATTATATTTTAAATACTATTTTTAAACAAAACTATAAATTGATTATGCTATTAAAAGGTGACTCCAAATCCTACATTAAGGACTCTGTTTTGTGGGTAAATTTGTCCTTGGCTTTCATTATTCTCTGGATCGAAGAAATCAAATCTACCGAAAGTCAATAAATTAAATCCATTAGCAAATACACGAAGGTTTTGAATTTTTGCCTTTTCCAATGCTCCTCCATTCAGGTTGTATCCAATTTCTAAGTTCTTTAAACGGATATAATCCTTGTCGAACAAGAAGTAGGTATTGTTTCCATAAGCTCCTCCTGTGTAGTATGTATCTCCACGACTTGCTAGTCTTGGATGCTCTGAGCTTGGTGCATCTATTCTCCAGCGATTGTCATGGCTATATCTAAGAAAGTTTCCAATGTCACCCGATTCTGTCTGGAAAGGAGTGGAAGCACCCGTTGCTCCTTGAAGCAGCATAGAAAAATCAAATCCCTTATAGTACATTCTCAAAGTTGCACCAAAGTTGAAGGTAGGTGTTTGATTCTCTTCCAAACGGACTTGATCGTCACCGTTGATGATACCATCGCCATTTTGATCTATGAACTTCATGTCTCCAGGAATCAATTGCGGCGTCACTTCACTATAATCTAAATTATTCGCCTCAATGTCCGCTTGATCTCTAAATACACCATCCGACTCGTACACCAACCAAGCACCAATTGGTTTTCCTTCTTGCAATTGATAGTCTGGTGCGCCAGGCACTTCGTCAATGAATACGACATTATTTTTTGCATAACCCCCATTGATGCCAGCTTCCCAGCGGAAGTCGCCACCTCTTTGTCCACCATTATAAATCAAGGCAAATTCAAATCCAGTGTTATCTACTTGACCTGCATTCACAGGAGGCAATAAAGAACTGATACCAGAGGAGGCAGGTGTAGAACCCGTTTCTTGAATCAAGATTTGATCGCGTCTATTGTAGAAGTATTCTAAGATTACATCTAAGCGACCAAACAAGCTCATATCTATACCGATATTTAAGTTATTGGCTCTTTCCCAAGTAAAGTTAGGATTGGCAAGAATGGTTTCTCCTAAGGTATTCACTACTTGACTATTGATCGGGAACTGACCAAAAGCGTAAGTAGACAAATAAGCAAACTCTTGCAGTTCATCGTTGAAGAACACTTGATCGTTCCCCATTTGTCCGTAAGAAGCTCTTATTTTCAAATGGTCAAGCGTAGAGGAATTGAACCAATCCTCGCTTGACGCATTCCAGCCTAACAATAACCCTGGGAAGAATCCAAAACGGCCTTCGCTTGGGAAGATGTAAGAACCATCGTATCTCCAAATAAATTCTGCTAAGTATTTCTCTTCAAAGTTGTATTGTGCGCGACCGTAGTAACCTAACCGTGGTCTGATAAACGCACTACCATCGGTATTTTGCAATGCTTGCCCACCTGCAAATAATTGGTCAATGGCAGGAGAAACAAAATCTCTACGGAAAGCAGAGAAAAATTCGCCTGTAAACTCTTCGCGCGTTGTTCCAGCCAATAAGTTTAATTTATGTCCACCTGACAAATTTGCATCATAGCTCAAAATAGCAGTCAGATTTGTGTTTAAACCATTAAAGGATTCTTGTGTCAATTGTGGTGCTTTGAAATTGGAGCGAACTGCGCCTTCTAGTATAGGATCGTTTCCTTCCAAAGAAACACCATCCCAGAAGTACAATGTCCAAGGTGTTTGCCATAACTTTCTCGTTCTATTCAATTTATCTACTGCACCAGATAAAGTCAATTTCAAACCTTTAATCCAAGGATTCGTGATATCAATTCCTGCATTAATTTGTGCATAATCGCTGGGCTCCCTGTCATAGCCTGTTGCGTTTGTAGTAATGACGACTGGCTGCTGTCCATTTTCAATATCTGGACCTGGTAAGCCGTTTGGCCAAACTGCTGGCTCATTTGGACGACCACGCATCAACATTCTGAAAATCGCATCTGAATCTTCCGTTGGGAAGTTGCGATCTTCACGACGTAGGTGAACCCCGAAATTAGCATTGATGTATTTATTGACGTTAGCATTCAAGTTGATTCGACCGCTGTATTGCTGATAGAAAGTAGCCGAATTTTGATAAATCGCATCTTGATTCAAGAAGCCCAAAGAAGCATAATATTGTACTTTTTCCGAGCCACCGCTCAAGCCTAAATAATGCTGTTGTTGTGGTGACCATTCTCTAAAAGTTTCGCCAAACCAATCTGAATTAGGAAAACGAAGTGGGTCAGAACCACTCTGGAAAGCAGAAACTGCTTCTGGACTGAAATTTGAATTGATTGTACCGACGTCGGGCGTAGGAGAATCGTAAGTACCTGTGGATTGAATACTACTCCAAGCTGCGCCCCATTCATCAACGGGAATTGAACGATAGATTGGGAGTTCGTTCATAATGTTAGCGTATTCAAAAGAATTGGACATGGTAGGTACAGCAGTTGGTTGCGACCAACCTTGGTTGAAATCGTAAGTAATTTGGGTCTTCCCTGCTTTTCCGCGCTTAGTCGTCACTAGAATGGCACCATTCGCTGCTCTTGCTCCATAAATCGCAGCAGAGGCATCCTTCAAGACAGAAACCGATTCGATGTCCTGCCCAATTAGACGAGACAGACCACCTTCCCGATCGGGTACTCCATCTATAACGACTAGTGGACTACTATTTCCTAGCGTATTCGTTCCGCGAATAGAAATATTGGCATCATCTGCACCTGGCTCACCACTTGGCTGAATGACCACCAAGCCCGGAAGACGACCTGCCAAAGCAGTAGAAAGATTGACCGCAGGAGACTCAACCAATTGATCTCCTTTCAGTTGAGCAACCGCTCCCGTAACTGTCACCTTTTTTTGAACGCCGTAGGCAACCACCACAACTTCATCCAAAGCAGTTCCTTCCGCCATCGTGATGTCTATTTTTGTGGAAGTTCCCACGCTGACTTCTTGTGTTGCATATCCAGTGTAAGAGAAAACCAATACGTCTTCTGCGCTGGCTTCTAAGGAATAAGAACCATCCACATCGGTAATCGTACCGTCAGCAGTTCCTTTGACTAAAATGTTTACTCCAATCAATGGTATGGAGGCTTCATCAGTCACCGTCCCAGTCACGGTGATTTGGCTGAATGCGCCAAATGTGAGAAGCAAACCAACGAATAGGAGCGTTGACTTGAGTAGTTGTTTCATACGCTTTACGCTTTATTTTGATGTGAGAAAAAGTTTACTTGTTAGACTTCGAGATGTAGAGCTGCGAGATAGGAAAGGTATCTTACTCATAGCTTCATTATCAAATGCAGCCTAAATTAAATTAGCTTTAGGAAAGGTTGTACTTACTAGACTTCGTTGTATCAGATTGTAATTTAATGGATATGCAATATAGTATATTCATTAGTTTTTACCATGAAATTACAAAATAAATATCTGAAAAAAGGCGAGATTTAAAATAAAGAGGAGATTTGGTGGTTTCAGAGCTGAATGGTTTTATGGTTTTGATGTTTTAGTGTTATATGGTTTCACTGAATTTCCAACCATATAACACTAAAACAATTTAACCCTAATTAAATGCACTCAACTGTGCTTTCATCTCCGAAGCGGTGCAAGCCTTGTACTCTAGTTCGTAAGTCATTACAGGATTTGTGGTTGTCGTCAATTGCGCCAACATTGGTTTGCGGTCTTGAAATTTTAAACCAACAATCGTTACATTTTCTCCTTTTGGGATGCTGCTTGTTCGATACTGACCATCGCGTTTGTAAGTAGTCAACAAACTTTTAGTGTCATTGAAAATCACAAAAACGCGTTCTTCGGTTTCATCTAAGTCATTGACTGCCAATTGCATCTTTCCTTCTTCTGGAACACTGTAAAAACGATCACAATTGATCCAGCCTAAGCGAGTGATGCTGGTAAAATAGCGCGAAACGACGGAAAGTGCTTGTTTGCCAGTTACTTCATAATCCTCCAATTGCGCCAAACGTTCCAAGCGTTCTTCGTGCCATTTTTCCTTGGCGATTCTATACAATTCGTATTGCGCCTCATACTTTTCGCTTTGCGCCAACTCAAATGCTCTCACCTTCGCGCGTTGCTCTGCTTCCCAATCTTTCACGCTTTGCAAATGCGCCTTATACTTGATTAAGTCTTGTGCGTGTAGCTTCGTATTACGCTCGTATTGCTCCATGTGCTGAATATGACGTTCCTGTGCTTTTGCATAGAGTTCATCTTCTTTCTGTTGGATTTTTTCCTTGCTCCAAAACATTTTTTGCCAAGAGTTTGGATAAAAACGCTTCGTCTCTGGAGAAGGCGTTCTAGGTAAAATCGGCTTGCTGGGAACTGCCATTTTCTTAGGTTTTCCAGTTGCTCTTCCTTGATAACCTTTTCTGAACAGGAAAGGTGGACGAGGCTCTGGGCGCATATTCAAAGTTTCTTCTAGGCTCGGAACAAATGGCTGTTCTGTTACGCCCCAATTCGTGACTGTTCCTAAAGCATCTTGCTCGCCAATAAACAACTCCATGTCCTCTTTGAATTCTTCGCCAGGCAAACCTACGGTCAAGGCAGTTCCTTCCTTGATATTCAATTGTTGTCCGTCGACCATTGCCTCTAAATAAATCATTCCGCCTGTTTCCAAGAGTTGATGATCGGAAGTGGTACTCAAATCGGACATCAACATATCCGAAAAATCGTAGGCTTCCTTTAACGTGATTTCGATTTTTCCTTGAGCAATTGTTCCATCTGATAAGACAAATGCTCCTGCTGGAATCCAAATATTCGTTCCATTCTCTCCAATGAGGCGCACGTCCTTCGAAGCATCAATGGTGTAAAATTGGGATTGATCTTGTTGCCATTCTTTGAATAAATCATTCAGCGTTAAAGCAGAGCTTGTGCTAACGATGATGTCCACGCGGCGATTCTTGCTTTTGCCTTCTTCGTTGTCGTTGGAATAAGCAGGATTTTCTTCGCCAAAATTTTCGACGGTTGCAGCTTTGCTCGCAATTTTTTGAGTTGCTAAATATTGACGAACCGAACGCGCGCGACGTTCTCCAAGTTTCTTATTATAAAAGTTACTTCCTTGATCGTCCGTATTGGCACGCAGTGTGATTTCAAGATCTTCCAAATATTGCAAATCTTGGATGAATTGATCTAAAGTACTTTTAGCTGCATCTGTTAATTCATGTTGATCTAAGTCAAAATAGACGCTCTCTATGAAGGTGTTTTGTGCAGTTAGAAAAGTGATTCCAAAGAGGAAAATGAGTGCAGAAATGCTCCATTTCATAGGGTGAAATTTTTATGAGTGATTTAAGAAATAGTGTGAGTGAAGCGAATGCTCCTATTCATATAACTTCAATTTATGGAAAAGTGACATACGAATCAAGGGTTTATGTACAACGAACTTTCAAGTAAGTAAGTTAGTGTTCGCCGAGAGCGACTTGTTTTGGATTTGAATGGACGTCGAGTCCACCCAAATTCATCAGGTTTTACAAAGGGTGAAAATTGACTTCTTAGCCAATTTTCACCCTTTGTAGAACCTGATCAAATCAATCAGGCTCTATGCCGATTGATTTGAAAGAGCGAAGAGATGAGTAAATTATTCTATTCATTCTTCGTCAAAAATGCTGTTTGTCGTACACATTCCTAAATGCAATTGCAATAAGGTTTGTATATTTATTCTCCCATTCAAACATTCTCTCATTCAAACATTGACATCCCTTCACATGAAAAAATTCCTTCGCCGTTTCTTACTCATTATTGGTATTTTCTTGGTGGTACTGCTCGGTGGCTTAGCAGTGATTGTCAGCTTTTTTGAAGATAAAGTTGGTCAAAAAGTAGTGCAAGCGATCAACAAAGGTTTGACGTCTGAACTGAAAATCGAAGAAGTGGATTTGACGCTTTTTCGGTCCTTTCCTAATGCTTCGGTCAATTTGCGCAATACGACTTTAAAAGATGCCAATGGCGAGAACTTACTGACGTCTGAAAATGTGTCTTTCCGCTTCAAACTGTTGAGCTTACTGGGTTCTAGCATTAAAGTAAGTTCTGTTTTGGTAGAAAATGGCGCGCTGCATATTCGCTACGACCGACGTGGAAATGCGAATTATGATGTATTTGTGGAAAGTGAAGAAGAAAGTAGTTCTGGTGAGTCCGATTTAGCGATTTCCTTACAAGAAGCACGTTTGTTGAATATTGAATTATTGTACGAAGATGAAGCAACTAAACAAGAAGCAGTAGTGCTAGTGGAAGATGCGGTTTTTTCAGGAGAATTTGAGAGCGATCAGTTTTCAATGACTAGCGAAGCAATGATGCTTTCTAAGCATATTGATATGAACGAAGAGCGGTTTTTGATGGATAAAAATCTGCGTTACAATGCGGAAATTTTAGTCAATTTAGAAGAAGGCTTGTATGAAATGCAAAAAGTAATTGTTGGAGTAGAAGACAATGAATTTTCAATAGATGGGCGCATGACGACCGCGACGGATTTTACAGATTTTCATTTGGTGGCGAAGAATGAAGAAGGGGATTTAGGAGGTGTTTTGCAATTGTTACCTGATTCTTATGCGGCGTATTTAGGTGATTTTAAAAGTCGAGGACAGTTCTATTTTGATGCTCTGATTGATGGAAAATTAAGCAAAAATGAAAGTCCGACTTTGGATGTAAAGTTTGGATTGGAAGAAGCGCGCATTAGTAGTCCAAAACTAGAATATCCTTTCAAAGATGTGTCTTTCGATGCCACTTTCACGAATGGTAGACGACAGAATAATTCAACTTCGCGTTTTGAAATGCCGCGACTGAAAGGCTATTTCGATAATGAACTGATTGAAATTAAACTCAATGCCGAAAACTTTGATGATCCTTACATTGATTTTGCACTGAATGGCACTTTGCCACTGGAAGCAGTTCATGGCTTGGTGGAAAATGAAAACATCAAAGATGGAAGTGGCGAAATCGAAATACGAGGACTGGAAGTGCGTGGAAAGTTGAGTGATATGGAAAATACGAGTCGCATTGCTAATGTAGAAACGAGCGGAACGATAGAATTTGATGATGCGCGCTTGAATTTTGAGGAGGATAAAATCACAATTGATCGAGGAGATGTTTTGCTGGAAGGCAATAGTTTGGTGATGAAAGAAGTGAAGATAGAAGGAGCAGGTAGCGAGATTTATTTGGATGGTTCTTGCTATAATTTGCTACCAGTCATATTTGCCGATTCCTTGAATAGTCAACAAGCAGAATTACAATTTGAAGCCAACTTAAATGCGCCAAAACTGGACATTGATCGCTTGATTGGATTAACGACTTCATCGGTAGAAGAGGGAGAAGTGAGTGAGGAAGTTTACGACTCTATTCATGTAAAAGAAGTCCAAGATCGGGAGCAGTTTACACAGTTTCTGAAAGGCTCTTTCAATGCCAATGTCGAGTCGTTCAATTACGGAAAAATTGATGGTAAAGACTTTATTGGACGCTTACAATTTGAAGAAAATGAGATGTCCATCTTTGGAAATACCAAAGCGATGGACGGCAGTTTTGACTTAGATGGAAAGATGTATTTTGAAGATGAACCGCGCCTGAAAGCGAAACTCAAAATGAGAGAAGTGGATGGCGAAAAATTCTTTGCACAATCTGAAAATTTTGGACAAGACATCCTCACTGACGAAAACATTCGAGGCGACATGAACGCCAATATGGTCATTTATGCTTTTTGGGATGAGCAAATGAATTTCTTGTACGATAAACTATTGGTTCGAGCAGGAATTGGTATAGAAGAAGGAGAACTCATTGATTTTGAATTATTTACCTATTTCTCTACTTTCGTTAAAATGAAAGATCTGAAACACGTTCGCTTCAACGATATGCAAAATTGGCTAGAAATTCGCGATCAAAAAATCTTCATTCCTGTGATGTTCATTCAAAGTAATGCCATTAATCTGACTTTGAATGGTGAGTACACTTTCGACTATGCTTTTGATTTTAATATCAAAGTTAACGCAGGTCAAGTTGCTGCCAACCGCTTTAAAAAACACAATCCCGAACTCGTACCACTCCCAACGAAACGCAAAGGCTTTTTTAATCTCTACTACAAAATTTACGGTACTCCGGAAGATTATGAATACGAGATGGCAAAAGGCGAAGTCAAACGCGATTTTGACCGTAGCGAACGGCGCAAAAATCAGATTCGAGAAAGCCTAGAAAATGAGTTTCAGGATGTGGTACTTATTAAGGAGTACCAAGAATGGGAAGATGACACGAAATTTGAAAATGCTAGTGAAAAAGAGTTAGAATTTTTATTTGAGGAGGCAGTGGAAGGAGGAACGGGAGGGAAATAAACATCAGAGAATTAAGTCTAAAAGAACTTTTTTATCTCCTAATTCATTTTTAAAGTATGGAAAATGAACTTATCCTCTCAAGTATTAAAGAAGCTGTTCGTGCAGTTGACGAAGGAGCAGAAGTAATTCTATTTGGGTCGCGCGCAAGAGGTGATTATCAGTCTGACTCTGATTGGGATTTATTAATTTTGCCCAAAGAAAAAGTATCCTATGAATTAGAAGATCAATTTCGTGAGTTCATTTATGATCTAGAGTTAGCATACGAGCAGGTTTTTTCAGTATTTTTATTTCCCTTATCAGCATGGACGGAAGGAGCATCACCCAGTCCATTATATGATAATATCAGAAAAGAAGGAGTGATGATATGAATAAAGAAGAGAGAAGAGAATTCACAATACATCGTATTGAAAAATCCAGGGTGCACTTCAAAATTTCGCATAAGCAAAGAAAAAGTGTATTTTGAGGAAAAAAGCAAAATGGATAAAAAATCATTCATGGCACTATGTGAGTCTCGCTGGAAGGAAATAGCTGAACTATCAAATCGCAATAATTTGTATGATTTGGAGAAAGATTTTTCACAGATATGGCAGACCTTAGGGCGTTCTGTACTGGAACAACGAGTTGGAGAGGTTCCGAGTAATACGCGTAAAAAAAAGCCTAGGTAGCACATTTGGTCGCATAGAAATTAGTAACGATAATGAACTTTTGCATCTAGCCACAGGACATCGAGTAAGCCCATTATTAGGAGAAAAAATAGCTTACATTGGTCAATT
>JBCDFY010000269.1:0-9165 GCA_039176995.1 Bacteroidota bacterium | reverse complement strand
CTTCTGAATGTTGGTGATGGATCTGCTTGCTCCATATATAACAGAAACTGCTAGTGTGGATTTATAATCCATCACTTTCTTTCCTCCAATTTGTAATTGGTATAGCTACATGCGCCTTTATCCAGCACATCTACAAAGTAGCAAGCACTTCCCGCAACACCTTTTTGTCTGTTTCTGCCTGAATGACAATAGGAGAAGCGACGCGTTCTGCGCAATCCGCTACGCCGCAGCGTTCGCAAGTGATGTGGACTTCTCGTGATTTTAGCTTGGGATCGGAGAGAAAATTAAAGAGACTTTTCACATGCGGATTAATCAAAATCCCTAAGGTGACGCTCACGCCTCTTTTTTTGTTAGAACGGCTATATTTTGCTAAACTGATACATAAATATTCTTTATCCGATTGCCAGTATTTGGAAATTTGTGCATCTGCTACCACTGCTTTTTGAGGTTTTTTTCGATGTGCTTTTTTCAGATCGTGGATGGCAGTGACCGATACCCAGCGGTGGCAATAATGCTCTTCCAATTGATTATTGTAAGGGCTTTGCAATTGAGAAAGATGAAGATTTTTGGTCATCGTAAAAACCGTTGGATCTTGGTCGGCGGTCAGTCGAATGAAGAAAAGATCTTCAATGCCGAAGTGCTGTGCTAAAAGATTGGTAAGACGTTGGAGGAGCGTTTCTGGCGTCACATCATACTTGTCGAATAAATTCAGCAAGAGTTGAGGATGCCAAGTGTTTTCACGCATTATTTTTTTCAAATCTTTCACAAGATTTTTTTCGTCCATCAAGAGCGAAGCGGCGAAGTAGGAAGCCTTAAAATTATTCAAAATCTTTTCAAAAGAGTCCACCTCGAAGAGTGTGGTAGAGTAGGGGCGTTCCTGAAATTCAAGATACTGGAAGCCCAATTCTTTGGCTAAGAGAAAATTTTCTTGAGCTGTGCTTAAGCCTTCTTTTAGGTAGAGTATTTTATTCTTGCGGCTGAAGTAAGAGCGGATATTGCTCAAAATAGGATTAGAAGTGATCTGTTCCCGATCAATTGTGATGCCATACAATTCTTGCAACTGGTCTTCCAAGAAAGCGGTCGTGTAAGGGAGTGTTCCCTTTATCGAAAATTCTTTTTTGAAAGTTTTAGAAGCATTTTCTATACTAGGGAAATAATTGCTGTGCATATCCTGATAGGAGCGCAACGCCTCCAAATAAAATTCACTTTCCCCAATCTGATAGTTTCTGGCTATTCTAAAAATGGTTGAAATGAAAGCATTGACCTTATCGGGCGTTTGTGTAAATAATTCGACGAGTCTTTCTAAATTAATACCAAATTCTCGCAGGGGGAAGAGCTTAAAAAACTTGGAGTAGAGCAAATCCACTATGGGCTGTAATTTTTTAGAAGCATTGGTGGACACCATATAATTATAGTCCACTTCCAACGCATTTGCCAGAATACTAATCTTGTCGGGTTTAGGATAGCGTTTTCCTTTTTCAATATCATTAAGGTAGGAAGTAGAGAGTCCTGTCTGTTTAGATAACTGTTGATAGGACAAACCTTTCTGCATTCTCAAATATCTGGTTTTGAAACCTAGTATCAAGCGAATCACTTGTTCTTCTTTCAACATTTTTTTAATTAATTATTCTTATCTACTTACCACATAGTTACAATAGCATTTTCACATAGTGCACAGTAGTTTTTATTTGAGTTCTGGAATAATTTAGCTAAAAAACAAGCTGAAGTATCCTAATCCTACTCTTCCGATCCTATGTTTTCTATGTGAAATCAACTATGTGAGGTATGTGGTAAACAATTATAATTATTCTTTGGAAAACGTAAAAAATGACGTTTAAATTAAAAGCTGAGGTTTGTGAGTTTTAAAACATATAGAAATCTATATATGTATGTTCCAAATTTATTATCGTCTTAGCTTAAATATCTGTGTATTGATTTGGGAGGGGAGGGTTTTTATAAATGGGTGACTGCGCAAAAGTAAGTTTTTCCTGTCGAATTTTAGAAAAATTATTTTTTAGCGGAAATTCCGCTAAAAGAAGAATATTCATATATTTGTATCATAATTGATTGAAAAGATCAAAAAAAAGTTTACATCAACTATGGATACATTAACAAAGACCAACTTCGAAGCCATTCAGGATGTCTTAATCCATTCAACTTTTAAGGCAGAATATGCTGAAATTTTGACTCCCGAAGCGCAGCAATTTTTAGTCGAATTGCACATTCGCTTCAATGATCGAAGAAAAGCCTTATTGGCAGCACGTATTGATCGGCAAGCAGCAATCGATCAAGGTAAACTGCCCGATTTTTTGGTGGAAACAGCACACATCAGAACGAGTGAGTGGCAAGTCGCACCCCTTCCTGCTGACTTATTGGATCGTCGAGTTGAAATCACTGGGCCAGTTGATCGGAAAATGGTCATCAATGCACTCAATTCTGGGGCAAAAGTATTCATGGCAGATTTTGAAGATAGCAATACACCAAATTGGGACAACAATATTCAAGGACAAATCAATCTGAGAGATGCCATCAATAAAACGATAACGTACACGCATCCTAAAAAAGATAAGCAGTATTCGCTCAATGAAAAAACGGCTACGCTGATGGTGAGACCTAGAGGCTGGCATTTAGAAGAAAAGCACTTGACCTACCAAGGGACAGCCATGAGTGGAGGATTAGTGGATTTTGGGCTGTATGTTTTCCACAACGCTCAAAATTTGATAAGCAAAGGCAGCGGACCTTACTTTTATTTACCCAAAATGGAAAGTCACCTCGAAGCCCGTTTGTGGAACGATGTATTTGTCTATGCTCAAGAGTATTTAGGGATCCCACAAAAGACAATTAAAGCGACGGTATTAATTGAAACGATACTAGCCAGTTTTGAGCTGCACGAAATTTTGTACGAATTACGTGATCATTCCGCAGGACTGAATTGCGGAAGATGGGACTATATTTTCTCCTACATCAAAAAGTTCCGCAATTTAGAAGGTTTTATTCTACCAGATCGAGCGAAAGTGGGCATGACTACGCCCTTCATGAGTGCGTATTCACAATTGGTGATTCAAACTTGCCACAAAAGAGGCGTGCATGCCATGGGAGGAATGGCGGCGCAAATTCCTATCAAAAACGATCCCGAGGCAAACGAAAAAGCCTTGCAAAAAGTCCACAATGATAAGCTGCTGGAAGCTAAAAATGGACACGATGGGACTTGGGTGGCGCATCCAGCTTTAGTGCAAGTAGCAATGGAAGTATTCGATGAACATATGCCTAACGACAATCAGATAGACAAAAAAAGAACCGATGTGAACGTCAGTGCAGCGGACTTAATCGAACCACCTAAAGGAACGATTACAGAAGCAGGACTCCGACTGAATATCAATGTGGGCATTTTGTACATCGAAAGCTGGTTGAGAGGAGCAGGAGCAGCTGCTATCTATCATTTAATGGAGGATGCTGCTACCGCAGAAATCTCTAGAACCCAAGTCTGGCAATGGATTCACAATGAAACCCATCTGGAAGACGGACGCCTCATTACTTATGAATTGTATCGAGCACTACTGGCAGAAGAACTTGATAAGATCAAAGCATACGTAGGAGCAGAACAGTACGAAAATGGCAAATTTGAAACGGCGATTGAGCTATTCGATCAGCTGGTGAAAAATGAGGAATTCATTGATTTCTTGACGCTTCCTGCTTATGAAATGATTGATTAAGCATTAAAAAACCTCTTCCCAGACACTTTGGCGAGCGTAGGAAGAGGCTGTCATAATAATTTATAACAAATACAAATTTACAAAAAAATGGAACAGAACATTAGAATCAACAACCTAAAAGAAGATTGGCTTACTAATCCAAGGTGGAATGGGATCAAAAGAACTTATACTGCTGAGGAAGTCATCAAGTTGAGAGGTTCAGTAGATATCGAATATTCCATTGCCCGCCAAGGAGCGCAAAAATTTTGGCACAAACTCAATACGCAACCCTCCATCAGTGGTCTGGGTGCGCTCACGGGTAATCAAGCGATCCAAGAAGTATCTGCTGGCTTGGAAGCCATTTATTTGTCGGGTTGGCAAGTTGCGGCGGATGCTAATTTAGCGGGCGAAATGTATCCAGATCAATCCCTTTACCCCGCCAATTCTGTTCCAATGGTCGTGAAGCGTATCAATAATGCGCTGCTACGAAGAGACCAAATTCAATCGGTAAACGGAGGAGGGAACATTGATTGGATGGTGCCGATCATCGCAGATGCAGAAGCAGGTTTTGGAGGAAATTTGAATGCCTTTGAACTGATGAAATCCTTGATTGAGTCAGGGGCTGCGGCGGCGCACTTTGAGGATCAGTTATCTTCAGCAAAAAAATGTGGACACCTTGGAGGGAAAGTGCTTGTTCCCACACAAGAGGCGATCAATAAACTAATTTCTGCTCGCTTGGCGGCTGATGTCATGAATGTTCCAACTGTACTGATTGCGCGTACAGATGCTGAAGCGGCCAACTTGCTAACTTCCGATATTGATCCACGCGATCAAGAATTCATTCACGGTGAACGCAGCAGCGAAGGGTTCTTCAAAGTCAAAAATGGCTTGGAACAAGGCATCAGTCGTGGACTTTCTTATGCGCCTTATGCGGATTTGATTTGGCTGGAAACTTCTCATCCTGATTTGGGACAAGCTAGAGAATTTGCGCAAGCCATTCATAGAGAATTCCCGAATAAAATGCTGGCTTACAATTGTTCGCCTTCTTTCAATTGGGCAGCGCATATGCCTGAGAATCAAATGGCGAGTTTCCGTGAAGATTTGGCAGCGCTAGGCTATAAGTTCCAGTTCATTACTCTAGCAGGTTTCCATGCCCTCAATACTTCGATGTTCGAGCTTTCTTTGGCGTACAAACACCGAGGCATGGCGGGCTACTCCGAATTGCAAGAGCGTGAATTTGCCTTGCAATCGGCTGGTTTCAAAGCCATCAAACACCAAACTTTTGTTGGAACACAGTATTTCGATATGATTCAAAATACCGTACAGCAAGGTGCTTCTACCGTAGCAATGGCGGGCAGCACAGAGCAGGCACAGTTTTAGAATTAGTTTATTTAGTTACTGAATAATTAGGATTCAATTTACTGATAATCAAATATTTATCTCGCTAATGGATTTGCATAATTTTAATTATTAGTATCTAGTCGTGTACGAAGTATTAGGAATTAAGTATTAGGGCTACAAGTTTTGTGATAAAACCTGAATTTTGGAATTATTAATTCACTAAAAACACTAGATTTTGCTTACCTAATACCTTATGCTTGATACTTCGTACAAACCTAATTAGCATTAGAAGATTCCTATATTGGTAAGCTGGTGGTTTGGTAGAACGATCGTATCAGATCACCAGTTTTGCTATGCTCTACTCCCGATGAACTTCATAAGCATTCATTTTCAAGAACTATTTACCACATAGTTCATGTAGTATTTTCATATAGCTCACATAGTCTTTAAAGCTGTTTAAATGGAAAGCGAATAGTCCCTTTTTATCCTAGTATCAGTTATTTCAAAAGCTAAATTTTGCTTCAAAAGCTGGATGAGACTCTTATGATCTATCTGAAAATAGCTCTTGTAACTGCTGTGGCAAATAATTACCATTTTCAAAAAAAATTATTTAATCATGCAGTACTTTGGTACAAAAAATCCACACGTTGATTTAGTGGAATTGGGACTCGCTAATACCACAACCTACTGGAATTTAGCTCCGAGCGAATTAATTCAGAAGAGCATTCAACTGGAAGAGGGACAACTCAACGAAACGGGGGCACTGGTCATAAAAACGGGAAAGTTTACAGGCAGATCGCCCAAAGATCGATTTATCGTAAAAGATAGTTTTACGGCTGAGCAGGTAGATTGGGGAGACATCAATCAAGCCATAGCACCCGAACATTTTGACACTTTGTACAAAGAAGTTGTTCAGTATTTAGACCAATTACCCGCCGTGTATGTACAAGATGCCTACGCTTGTACAGATGCCACGCACCGCCTCAACATTCGAGTGCATACCGAAAAGCCGTGGCAAGCTTTGTTTGTCAATAATATGTTTTTGAATCCCGAATGGTCAGAACTAAAAAGCATTGGTTCAGATTGGCAAATTTTTGTCGCTTCTGGCTATCACGCCAATCCCGAAATACACGGCACTCGACAGTCCAATTTTACCATCCTCAATTTTACTAAACGCAAGATTATTATTGGCGGTAGCGCTTATACTGGCGAGATCAAAAAAAGCATTTTCGCCGTATTAAATTTCCTCTTGCCTTTAGAAAAGCAAATTCTTCCGATGCACTGCTCTGCTAATGTAGGCAAAATTGGAGACACCGCGCTATTTTTTGGACTCTCTGGAACAGGAAAAACAACGCTTTCTACGGACAAAAATCGTCAATTGATCGGTGATGATGAACACGCGTGGTCCGATGAAGGCGTTTTCAATTTTGAAGGTGGATGCTATGCCAAAACGATTGATCTCTCTCCAGAAGAGGAACCTCAGATTTACGATGCCATTAAATTTGGGGCGCTACTTGAAAATGTGGGTTTCAAAGATGAACACCAGACCATCGTTGATTATGCTGATTCTACCATCACACAAAACACCAGAGTCAGTTATCCCATTCAGCATATTGATAACATCGTTGAACAAGAGAGAAGTGCTACGCCCAACAATATCTTTTTCCTCACTTGTGATGCTTTTGGCGTACTGCCACCTATCTCTAAATTGACTAGAGAACAAGCTATGTTTCACTTCCTTTCAGGCTATACGGCAAAAGTGGCGGGAACAGAAGCGGGCGTGGAAGAGCCAGAAGCTACTTTCTCGGCTTGCTTTGGCTTACCCTTTTTGCCGCTGCATCCTATTGTTTACATGAATTTGTTGGGGGAAAAGCTAAAAGCAGATGCCAGTATTAATGTGTGGTTGGTGAATACTGGTTGGACGGGCGGTGCTTACGGAACAGGGAGTCGAATGAAATTATCCTACACCCGTGCAATGATCCAGGCAGCTTTAAATGGGACATTAGCCAGCACCATTTTCAAAAAAGAAGCATTTTTTGATCTCTCTATTCCTACGGTTTGTCCAGGCGTCCCAAGTGAATTGCTTGACCCTCAAAAAACTTGGAAAGACCAACTCGCTTATGACCAGCAAGCAGCACATTTGAAGACTTTATTCCAGCAAAACTTCGCCCCCTTTGAAGCTCATACAGACATCCCTGTATTGCGTACGCAGAAAAAGAAGCAAGCTGCTTAATGCTCATTAAGTAGTTGCATTCAGCCATCTCTCATACGAGCTGATTCCGATGACGGGCATTTCAAAATGCCTGTCATCTTTAGAGCATGTCTAAATTTTATCGTTCTGATAGCCAATATTTTATGAACCTGCCGTTGAAATAATTTATTCATTTAGCTCGCTAAACTTATAAATTCTTTCTTAGGCAGAACCACGACCTATTGACGATCAGTTAAATAAATTTTTAGACAAGCTCTTAGTATTTTAGAGGATAAGGAGCATAAGTTATGTGCAGCAGAATGTACCATACTTTTCGACTTGATTTTTCAATTTTTGCTTACACCCAAACTGCAAAAATCTTCTTTCCTTTGTGTTCTACCCATTTTGCTTCCCAATTTTTGTCTTGACGTTGATCGAAAATAATCAAATAGCCTTCAGGGGCACTATGGATAGCTAAGTAATTTGCCAATTGATCTAAGCCTTGTTCGTGCCTTTTTTCACCTCTCCACAATTTTAATTCGATAATATATTTGTAAGTGTGATAGGTGATGACAATGTCCAATCGCCTTTCTTCCGAAATTTCTACTTCTTTGAAATCGTATCCCTTGCCATTGATGATGGGTTTCAGAAACGCTAAAAATAATAAGCGCCATTCCCGTTCAAGGAAAGAAGCATCCTTTTGACTTTTCTGTTCTTTGATGAATTGCTGAAACTTTTTAAGCACGCGTACTAAGTCTAATCCACCATCCTTCATTTGATATTGCTCAACAAAATCGTATTGATCTTGCTCAATCAAGGATTGTATCTTTTTGGAAGTCAGATACCGATACAGCAATTGCTCGTAAACTCGATTGTGAATTTTTACCCTCCCATTTTCCTTGAAGATACCATACATTCTTCCTAGTCGAGTAACGGGTTCATGTGGATTAAAAGGAATGATCGTCCCTTTGATAATTACCTCATACACCAAGCGATATAAGTTGGGATTGTTTTCAATTTTACTCGTAAGACTATCGAAATTGGTGTTGGTTTCTTTCAGTAAAAGTTGTACAGCTTGCTCGACATCCTCCAATGTCCAAAATTTTCGATGCTTGAAATCTTCTGACCGCTTGGGGAGTATTTTTTCCGCAATAATTTTGCAAAGGTGGCTCACCAAAAAAGGATAACCCGAAGTGTAGTAATACAAATGTTCAGCAATGGCAGCCACCTCCATTTCTACGCCTTCTACTGCGCTATATTCCTTTAACATTGGCTCAATTTCTCTTGGATTAAAAGCCATTTCCACCTCGAAATCAGTGGCGATGTTCCAAGGGCTGTTGTACTTTGCTTCTTCGGGATTTCGGAGTTTATATTTCAATGATTTGATGTCGTGAACACCAGCTAGAACGACGCTGTGGAAGGTGAAATCTTGTGGTTCTTTACGGTTGAGAAACTTATCTCGTAACATAGCCAAAAAGGCTAGAAAAGATAGATAATTACTGTTTGCATCTACTTCATCTATTAGCAGCACAATTTTCTTCTGGGCTTCGTGTACTAATTTGGTAATCGCATAAGACAAGTCCTGCATATCCGTGACAGTCGGTTGCAGACTTTTGATGAATCCTTGCAATTGGGGGAGATTAAATTCTGTATATCTTAACAATCTTGCCCAGAACATTTTGACGAAGGCTTCAAAACTTTCTTGTCCTGCCACAATTTCAAAACTTAATCGAATACATAGGAAATCTTCTCGTTTTTGAAGGAGTTGTTCTGTCATTCTTAATGTGGTGGTTTTTCCATACTGCCGAGGACGATTGATGACAAAGTATTTCCCTTGCTCCGCTAAGGTTATAATTTCACTAAGCTTGGTACTGTTATCCATCATATAATGCTCCTCTGGATAACATTTTCCACTTATGTTGAATTCCTTTTTCATCTATT
>JBCDFY010000268.1:0-9245 GCA_039176995.1 Bacteroidota bacterium | reverse complement strand
TGTGAATCAGGCTAGAAGCCGTCAATTTGAGGACAGCCTTGTTACTTATGGTGTGCATCCGCCTTATTGATAAGCGAATAGGCGAGGATACCTTTACTTTTGTTTGTTTATTTGGGACTAATGACGAATGGGAGGGGACGAGCAGGAGGAATTTTCTAATAGAAATTGAGTTAGTTTTTATCTATTAATCATCTTAATTAATCTAACAACTTGTTACATTGAAGTTAAATTACATATATTAGAGCTATAAAATTAAAAAATTAACCAATGTTATTGACCTGTCCAAATTGTGGAACTATAATATCCACGAAAAATATTGATGTTTCAATGGATTTAGCAAAATGCCAATCTTGCACATATCAAGCATCCATAAGTGCTGTTTTAAATATTAAAGATGATGCTAACTTCAAGACTATACCTAGACAGGTAAACGGAATTGACATACAGGAAACCTCAAATAACCTTTTACTCACCATTCATTGGAATGCTTTGTCAGAAAGTTGGCTCTATTGGCTATTGGGAATAGTTGTGGGTATAGGCATGAGTTTTTTATTTGCATACCTTCAGTTGACGGAATCAGTACCAATTTACCTCAGTATATTCCTAGTATTATTAATTTTGTCTGGTTGGTGGATGCTTTACCAAGCTCTACTAAACAAGATTAATAAGACGATTATTAATGTCAGTGAAAAAGGACTTCAAGTAAGACATGTTCCTATTTCTCTTGGTAAATATAAGCCTACTTTTTACGAAAAAAAGCAGATCAAACAATTGTTTTTGCAGAGAGAAAGGGCGGGTGAGGTCAATGATAAGCCAATATACAAATATAGTCTAAACGTTCTTTTAGAAGACAATCAAAAAAAGATGATATTGGATATTTTTAAAGAAATCGAATACGTACACTATCTTGAAAATAAGATCGAAAAAAGATTAAAAATCAAAGATATGTATACAATAAAGGAATTTATTCCTGGCGTTGAATCAACGGATGAAACGTATAGAAAAGCCCTCGAATACAATCAATATTTTCGCAAAAAGAAATCCGAAAAATGAATTTTGTTTGTCCCAATTGCAATACCTCTATTCCAGAGGAAGACTATAATCAAAGAGTAAATATTGCCAAATGTGTAAACTGTGGAGAAGTTTTTGTGCTTTCAGGACTACTTAGGCAGGACAAGGAAAGAGCATACAAAAATGTCAATCCTAATCAAAAAGGCTTTACCGTCAAAGATACTGCCTCAAATTTAGTAATTGACCTGAAATGGGGGAGAATGAACTACAACTGGCTGATTATCTCCATTTCAATGCTTCCTTTTTTCTATTTTACTTTTCCTTTTTTCAAGCAAATGTTTATTGATTTGCTCAGTATAAGAGAAAATTTTTCCATTTTCGTCCTTGTTTTTTGGAGTATATTCTTAATATTTTTTGCATATCCTTTAGGAGCAAGTCTTATCAGTAATCTTCACCGAGGCTTTGCCCACACAATTATCACTGTCAGTCATACAAAGCTAAAAATTGAGCAAATTCCTTTTCAGACAAAAAAATTTAAGAATAGTACGATCTTAAAAACAGAAATAGATCAATTATATGTACAAAAATTTGAAGTCAGAAAAAGTAAAAAGAGGAAACCAATATATGGTTTTCAACTAAGGGTAAGATTACACGATCAAACTGATTTTATGCTCATTCCTCATTTTGAACTTCCCAAATATGCCTTAATGCTAGAATCCCAAATTGAAAAAAGATTAGAAATAAAAGATCGGACATTAAAAAAAGAGTATAATCCAGTTGAAGAAAGTGTAATTACAAAACAAGATTTACTCAAAGCAAGAAGATTTGCGGATATGAACAAATAGAACCATAATCTTCTAGGTTTGCTACTGAAATACCCCCTGCTAGCACACAACGACCTGCTCGCTGCTACTTCCCAAAGTAGCAAGCGGACAAAAGAATAGGCGTCCTCGCCTAAAGAAATAAGATAGTACAATCCCACTACTTCTCCCTGTTCAAAGCATTCGCCCAATCTGCTTCACTTCAAAACCTCCATATTGATTCTTTTTAAGTTGAAGATGTACCCATTCGCCCAAGTAAAATCGAAGCACTTTTTTAATCGCATCCACAGAGACTTTTACATGGCGCAATTGTTCCTGACCTTGTTCTTGTAAAGCTATTTCTTGCTTTTGCACATTTACTAAGGTAAGTGTGCCAGAAATAGTCAATATATCTTCTTCCGATTGTATATTATCCGATACTGTAATGTTTTGATTCACCTTTTCAAGTAGTAATTCCATTTCATGCCGATGAATCTCAGAGGGCTTGCCCATCAAGCCAAGCTGTAATATTTTTTGAGCTTCTTCATATCTTCCAATATTATACCCTAATTGTCCTGCGCTATTTACGATCACATATTTGAAAGTAAAATCATCGGGTTCTGCCAACACCTGCAAAGCGGCTTCTTGTTCTAATAACCAAGCTTTTTCTTGATAATCTTTCAAAAACTCCGTTTGTCCTTTTGCTTTATAGATACCCGCTAAATCGTAAAACTCCATCGCTGTTCGATGCAATAAAGTGAATGCATTCATAATTTGACTATTTTAGCCTGTGGTGTTGAAAACTCTATTACTGCTATCAAAACTGTTTCCTCTTTTATTGGTTTGTTCTTCAATTGCTTCTTTTTTTGTCCTACTCTGATGCTAATGGTGTTTCCTTTATTCACTTTAAAAATACCCGAAATTTCCAAAAATGCCTCATCCCTATTATCTGTATTCTCTAAAGGCGCACTTTTGAGGTAGTAATCTCCAAGCGCAAATTGAGGCGAACGCTCTGCAAATTCATAATTACCAAAATGTAAAACAAGCAACAAAGCAATGGCTGTCGCTCCATATTCGGTAGCTTCTTTTTCATCTTTCCAACTCAATAAAGTTTCTTTGTTTAATTCCCTCTCCCATTCTAGTCTAATACTTTCCTCATAAATTCCTTCCAAAAGAACTTCTACACCTGACTGATGCCCATTAAGCTCTAGGCAAACTTGTGCTGCTTCAGCAAAGAAATTCCCCACTACCTCCGTAATACCACTAACTCGGTTCGCCAACTCATATAGATCGAATTGCTTCATTACTACCTATTTTTTCGGCTGCAAAAATAGATTTTAGTATCATATAGAAAAGTTTATCTGCAATTTAATTCATTTCACCCCTAAAATACAAATCCCATCCTTCATTTGTTCCATTTTCCCTTTGCACGCCCACCTACAAATCACCTGCTGGCACATAACGCCCTGCTCGTTACTACTTGCCAAAGTAGCAAGCGGATTAGTTTATTTTTTACACAGAAATCCGTTTTTTATTTTAGTAGGCGTGAGAGACCTTACGCATCGTGGTTATTTGAATTGCCAATTTACAATCGGTAGCGAACGCTTTCCGTTTCTATTCCATAGACCAATCTGTACACCTCTCATATCTGTAGATTTATTTATTAACTCCGATGGTCGAAGTTTGCAACTTCGATCTAATATATGCTCTCATCGTTTCAAGCCGCTATCTTCCTTCCCACCAACTCCAAATTATAAGGCAATAACAGCGTATTCAAAGCAGTAGTAAATTCCTTCTATAAACTCAACATTTGCAACGTTTTCACAGGATTTATCTGAGAACATCTATTCCTTACTCAAATTTGTTTCTGGATGCTTAGGTATCACCTCAAATTCAAATCTAGACCGATAGAAGGCAATATCAAATTCTGCAAAGAAATTGGTTTACCCTAAAATCAAGGGAACATCATTGTGCTTGACCCAAGCAAAAGCCAGTTTAACAATTGGATACTCGCCGACTTGGGCATCTAGCAATAACGGCTGCGCTAAGGATCGTTGTAGATTGCCCGCTAATGGAATAATTGCTTTTTGTTCATCCCAAATTGCACCTAATGAAATTCCAATATCGAATGGTAGTACATTGATTGTTGCACCACTATCTACTAGATCGACAACTTCCATCGTATTGATTTGGGAAGAGAGTTTAAAAGGAAGTCGTGGCAAACTATCTAGTTGATTTTGTTTTGGGTGAAGGGTAGAGTATTTAAATTTCATATTGACTGGGGGTTGTATTGCTATCTTCTAATGTTTTCATCAATATTTCTGCTGCTCCGAAGGTATCGTAAGGGGTGTAGATATAATGGATTTGATCGGGTTGTAAATAAGCGGAAGCAGTTGATGCCTGAAAAGGCTGTTGAATTTCTTCTGCTAAAATTCCGATCAAGCGTAGCTTATCTAAAAATAGAAGTTGTTGAATAGAAGGCAAAAGAGTTGATAAAGCCATAAGGAAATTTTTGATCTGCTTTTTACAAATATATATAATTCAGGAACGGGAAAAAAATAAACGCTAAATTTTCATACTGCTTGATATCATAAATTTGTTCTTTCAAATACTTATAACTTGCAATAGGGAAGTTTTCATCAGCGGGTAATAATAACATATCAAGCAGCTTTTGAGTTAGGCAGGTATAGCAACCCATCTCTCATACAATCATATACATAGGCAAATATAGCCTGAAAAGCAGCTCGATTCAGCCTAGGATAATGCTCTAGAATTTCCTCCTCTGTCCAGCCGTCTGCCAGTCGTTCTAGCACAAATTCCACAGAAAGCCTAGTGTTTTTAATAATTGGTTTACCTGCTAAAACAGCTTCATTTGTAGTGATAAATTCTTTCCAGTGTATCATATCTAAGAGTCTATATATCTGATTCTTACTACAATTTAATTCATTTCACCCCTAAAATACAAATCCCACCTCTCATTTGTTCCATTTTCCTTTTTGCATTCCCCCCTGCTAGCGTAGGATATTCTAAAAAACAGACGAGGCTAGCGAGTACTTACAAATGCTAAGTGTCATGTTGGCAAGTCTCTGACTAGTATTGCTAGGATTGTTTTGGTTATTCTAGTCGGAGACTAGTGGACAGGACGTTGTGCATTTGTAAATGCTAACGGGCTAGAACACTTGGTGCGAGCAGGTAGTTTGACAAAACTATATCGCTAAACCCATACTGTTGTGGTACACCAAGCCATAAGCGCGGTGTCGATTATCGTGTGCCTCTAGATTGAAACATGATACGCTCATCTGACTTTTTAGTATGATGAGCGTATCGTATTCAATTGTAAACTTGAATAATCTAAGATAAACATCTCACCCTTTCACCCTCAAATTCCGAAACGCACCTTTCGTACCCACCCAAAACCCAATCTGATCCGACATTTGCTTTTCCAATCGCCCAACGGAGAGCAATTGTGTTCCTGTTTCTTCATCATAGACAACGATATTTTGGTCGTCAATAACCATGCTGACTGCAAACCAATCATCAGGATTGGGTTGTCTTGGAAATTCGGCTTCATATTGTCCTTCAAAATTGGTTCTTAAATATCGCCAGTCGTTTTTAGGCATACTGATGTACTGCACCGAGTGTTCTCTTCTGATCTGTTCTTCCGACTGAAAGTTGAACGGACGAAAATAGATGGCTTCGTAAGTGGTGTCATTTTGAATGTTGAATGCCAAACCGACAAAACTTCTGCCAGGCGCATTTTCGCCTTTGATGTCCAGTTCGATTTTGCCTTCGTCGAAATCGACATCGCGAATGATCGCGATGCCTGTACCATAACCATCTATTTTTTCTCCAATCAGTAAAGCACCATCTGTTTCACTAATCAAAGATCGATCTCGATTGATGATTTCTAGATTATTGCTCGTTAGCGAAATCGTTTTTGGTGCGCAATTTGATAGTAGGAGCGCGGTTAGAAGGAGGATGAATATTGAAATGTAGTTGTTCATTGTATTCTTTATTTGATTGTCGTTAGGGATAGTTGGCATCTTCGAAGATGCCAACTATCTTTCTACTATCTCCGCCACAAATCCCCAATTCATCGCCTGCGCTCGCCCGAGATACAACGGATTTGTTTTCTGCCAAAGATCATCTGAGCGCACCCAAAACACCAACTTGTTTTCGCCAGCTTTGAGCGGAAGTGTGATGCGCTGTTCACCAGGTGTGATACGCCCAAAATTCTCTGTATCCAGCTCTGTGCCGTAAGCCAAAATCTGATCGTTCAAAACAATCAACATTGAATAGCTGAAGTCATAAAGTAACTCCACTTCTTTGTCCTTTTCAGACTCGATAATTGTTTTGGCAAATACTGATTCTTTGGGATGCTCGAAGTAGCGCGAAAAATTGACGAGTCCGTCGTTATCAGCTTTTATGGCTGTCCATTTTCCATTCTTTTCTGCTTCTTCCAGCCAATTGTAATAGTGAAATTGATTGGTGAGTTGCCCTTCTTGTTGGGGCGAAATTGACCAGTCGGTGAGATAGCTGGAAGCGGCAGGAGGATCAGATTTGATTGGAAAAGATTGGCTTTCTTTGATTTCAATATTGGCGAAATAGCCATCTGCAAATGAAGTTTTAAAGAAGAGCTGACCAGCATCCGAATAATCGCCAAGTAGCTTGATCGCTAAATTGGGTGTTTTCTGGTCGCCTACATATACGCGAAGATTGTCTTCAAATACCTCCACTTTCAGATGTACCCATTCGTCGGGTGTGACGTCGGCAATGACTTCATATTTTGGATAATTGTATAATTGCCAGCCCAGTGCGCCATTAAAAACAGGTGCATATTGCAAAGCAGTATTTTTGCCACCTGCGAATACACGGAGATATAGAAATTCGTAATTAAAAAGATCGGCTGCTCGAAAACCCAATCCTGGCATGGCTTTTCCGAGTACATCCATTTCAAGTGTAAAGTTTTTCCATCGCTTATCTTTCAAACGCACGATTTGATGTGCTTCTAGTTTCAAGGCTTCTTTATCTTTGTAGGTCTCGACTTGTAGTGGCAACTCATCTCCAGTGGCATTGTCTATTCTTTTCCAGGTAGCCTCATTTAGTGGAATAGATTGTGCTTGGATAAAACTAAAAAATAGCATAAAAATTAACGGACAGCATAAAATTCGGGTGATGATCAACATATTTTATAAATCTTTGTGATGAATATTAAATCGTCGCAAAGATGGAGAGAGAGATAGGAAATACCTGAATCAGATGTCGTTCAAAGTGCGGTCAAATGCTGTTCAAACCTTACTTTTCATGGAAAAACAACTCATAGAAATTTGCAAAACACAAATTCAAGAGCGTTACTTCGCCCAAAAGACCGATCTGGCACAGCGCGATTTCCTTTATTTGATTGAATTGATGGAAGAGCGATCTGGTATTTTGGTAAGTTTATCGACCTTGAAGCGAATTTGGAAAGGCAAATATGTACGTTTGCCACAGGTGCAGACGCTGAATGCCTTGGTTTCAATACTAGATTATGACAACTGGAATGAATATAAGTTGGCGCAGCAAAAAAGTACTCCAGAGCTGTCGCAAAATTTAGAAAAGAGCCGAATAAAACTGCCGCTCATTTTTACGATTCTAAGTTTGACACTGATCGCTTTTGCAAGTATCTATTTTTTATTTACTCAACCTGATTCGGCATCTGCTCCTGAATTTTTCATTCCTGATTCGCTCATCTTTTCTGCTGACAAGACGGTTACAAGTGGTGTACCCAATACTGTCATTTTCTCTTATGATCTATCAGAAGCTAAAGCCGATAGTTTTTCCATTCAGCGATCTTGGAATCCTGCTCATCGGACATTGATTGATCCTGCCAATAGCTACTTCACGGAAATCTACTACTATCCTGGTTTCCACAAAGCGAAGCTCATGGCAAATGATTCCATTATTCGAGAAGAAGAAATTTTGATTCGATCAGAAGGTTGGCTAGCAGTATTAGATGACGTGAAAAGACCTACTCCAATTTATCTGCCCCTAGACGAAAATAGAAAAGGTATCTTATCCGTATCGCCTGAAACTTACGAAAAGATTAATCTGGATAATATGCAGGATTACTATCTTTCTTACTATTATATTCAGCCATTTGATCGTATTCAGCATGAACATTACGAGATAAAAGTTAGATTGAGAATTACAGAAAACACAGACAACATCTGTCCATTTATACATCTTCGCGTTATCGACGAAACCGATGTTTCTTTCCTCACTTTGGTGGAAAAAGGTTGCGAAGCCAACGCCAACTTAAAAATGGATAGCATTTACTATTCGGGGCGAGATCATGACTTATCAAAACTAGGCGTCGATCTCTCTGAGTGGCAAGAGTTGCAGCTCATCAATAGCGATGGGGAAGCGAACATTTATATCAATAAAAAAAAGGTATTTAGTTCTTCCATTCCTTCCCATCGAGGTCACATCACTGGCTTGATCCTCACATTTAATGCACATGGTGAAGTGGATGAAGTTTGTTTGAAAGATTTGGAGGGTGGAGCGAAATTTTTAGAGAATTTTGATAAAGAGAAGTAGATTCTGTATTTTAATAATCATCCTCCTGCCCAAGTTTCTAAATATTTTTCCCCCTTGAACTCCACATGCCATCCAAAATCTTCGCTCTCATTAACACCTAAAGTAAAACTCCATTGTTGATTTTCTAATGGTTGATGGGTAATATCATCCAGACTCAAGTAGATACGAGGAAGATTAGCAACTCTTCGTAGTTCTGTTTCGGAAATGCCCTCATACGCCAATATCTCTTTTTCAATCTTTACTGCAAAGACCTCCCATTGGGCAAGAATAATACGCAGGGTTGCGATTTGCCCATCAAAAATATCCTGATCGGGCGCTTTAGCATCTATTTTAGTATCAACATCAATAGCAACTTGTTTTCCCATGAATAATAGCTGGGAACGTTCTAGTTCCCAACCATAATCTGTCTTTGTAAATTGCTCTTTCATTATCGTTTTATTTTTACTGCTTAATTCTGCTTTAAGACGCTAGACTTGAAGAAGTCAGATCGCAAGCTGCCAGTCGTTCTAGCACAAATTCCACAGAAAGCCTAGTGTTTTTAATAATTGGTTTAGCTGCTAAAACAGCTTCATTTGTAGTGATAAATTCTTTCCAGTGTATCATATCTAAGAGCCTATATCTCTGATTCTTACTACAATTTAATTCATTTCACCCCTAAAGTACAAATCTCATTCCTCATTTGTTCCATTTTCCTTTTTGCATTCCCCAAACGCTCAAAAAACGATATTCCACCACTTTTTCTATGCGGTTTCATCACTTCATAAATCCCTTTCCTCAATCCCCAACTGCTGAAATAAAAGCTGTCGCAATGCCTTCAAGATGCGCACAATTTCAAGAATATCTTCATCATCTGTAGAG
>JBCDFY010000267.1:0-9292 GCA_039176995.1 Bacteroidota bacterium | reverse complement strand
TTTTGCTCATTTTCAATTCTCCATTTTTAATTTTCAATTTGGCAAACATATTAAACGATTGTAAATAGATTTAAAATATCTGAAGAATGCAACTTGTTCCTCTGCTCAAATGTTATTTTTGGTACTTAACTAGACGTAGATATGAATACTATTTCAACTGTTAAAAATAATTTACATGAGTTGGTAGTCAATACACAAGATGCTGAAGTATTGCAAAAAGTGGAAGACTATTTTCGAACGCTGATTAGTGGAAAAGATTGGTGGGATGAGATGAGCGTTTCTGAGCAGCGACTGATTCAAAAAGGAACAGAAGAACTAGAAGAGGGATTGGGGATTTCCCACCATAAAGTACGTGAAAAAGTCGAAGAGAGGCTACGCAGAAAATAATCTCTATGAATCTTATAATTTGGTCTCCAACTGCTCAAGCTACTTACCTCGAAATAATTGATTACTTGATTGATAATTGGTCTTTGGATACTGCTCTCAAATTTGATTATCAAGTTAGTAAATTGCTGAAGAGTTTAGAGCAATTTAAACACTTTTGTCCAGCTTCTGAGAAACAACCTTCCTATCGACGTTGTGTGGTTAACAAGCAAACATCATTAATTTACCAAGTACAAAATCAGACGATCAGCTTAGTTACCTTTCTCAATAATCGTGCTGTTTCTTCTTATTAGAATAATCAAAAATATTAACTTCAACTTCTCCCTCCTTACTTATAAACCAATATCGGCAAATTACTCCTAAGCACCATCTTCTTTGTCACATTTTCCCGAAACAAATTTTCAAAAAAGCTACGATTAGGCAAATGCATCGCTAGCAAATTGACTTGATGGGTTTGGATGAAATTTTCTAAACCTTCAGCAACATTATCAAATTCGCTTTCATGAAAATCAATGCTCAATTGTGGCGTTTGCGCAGCAAAATAAGCACTAAATTCTTGTAGAGTAATGACAGGCGTTTTACCTGTATTAATGTGCAGACTGTGATATTTGGGTTGAAAACCTGCAAGGACATCCGTGACTTGATGGAAAGAGCGATAGTCATCTTTCGTTAGAGCAGCAGCATAAAGCACTTTTGTCGGAGGCTGTAAATTAGCTTCTTTAGGAACAATCAAAACAGGGCAAGACGCAGCGTTCATCATATTAAGTGCGAACGTTCCAAATACCTTGTCAATCAAATCATTATTGGCATTCGTTCCTAAAATAATCAAATCCATCAACTTCTCTTCTGCTTCTTCTTTAATTGTATTCACAGGATTTCCAATCTTCGTATTTGCTATGGTGACGACCACATTTTTTGCTGCTTTACCTGCTACACTTTTCCCTAATTTCACAAAATCTTCAATGATCTCCTCGCCCACTTCCAGTCGCTTTTGCGTTACATTGATAGAGGGTGTCGGCAAATCTGCGGAAACCATATAATCTGGCGCAACGACATACATCACTTCAACGGAAGCACCTCTCATATTCGCAAACGAAAGGGCATATTGAAACGCTTGTTGTGCAGTTTCAGAAAAATCAGTTGGAAATAGAATGCGTTTGATCGTAATCATTATTTTATAGATGAAGTTTGAAAGAATAATTTATCTATAAAACAAGGATTGTAGTGCAGATGATCGGTCTCCAAAAATATTTTATGACTAAAAAATACGTCATAAACTTGTATGACTAAGTTTTTAGTCATAAATTTGTATTGGCTAAGAGCAATCGGCTGCCTTCAAAAGAGGACGCTTTCTTGGAGGTAGCTTGCTTTTATTCAATCATTCATTCATCCCCACATTCACTCATTGAATATGAAACGATTAACAAAAGCAGAAGAAGAAATCATGCAGATCATTTGGCGATTGGGTCGCTGTACGGTGCGTGATATTCGTGAAGATATTGGTGGTGAACCTCTGCAGAAACATACGACAGTTTCTACTATCGTCAGACTCATAGAAAAAAAAGGTTTTCTAGGTCACAAAGCTTATGGGAGAACTTATGAATATTTTCCAATCATTGCAAAGGAAGATTACAGCAAGCAAACGCTCCACAAATTCGTCAATGAATATTTTGATGGCTCGATGAATCGCTTGGTCTCTTTCATGGTGAAAGAGGATGATTTGAGCTTAGATGAGTTGTCGGATTTGCTAGATAAGCTAGAGGAATAATGAATGATGATCTGAAGATTTGGCAAGTTTTTAAAACTTATCAAGTCTAAATCTTTTTTTCAAAAAATCTATTTACATGAAAAATCTAATACTCTTAGTATTGACTCTTTTTGCTTTCCAACTTTCTGCTCAAACTTATAAAGAGCTTATTAGTAAAGCGAATGCTCTCTATAAAGAAGAATCCTACCAAACCTCCGCAGAACAATTTGATGCTGCTTTTGAATTGCAAGAAGGTAGTGCGAGTGACTACTATAATGCTGCTTGTTCTTGGGCTCTAGCAGATAATGAAAAACAAGCAATCATTTATATAGCCAAGTCCACAGAAAAAGGATGGAAGAATGTAAAATGGATGCAGCAAGACAAGGATTTAAAATCTTTGCATGAGCATGCAGATTGGAAAAAAATTGTTGCCAATGCACAAGCTAATTTGGATGAGTATGAAAAAGATTTCGATAAGCCTTTGAAGAAGCAATTAGAAGAAATCTACATGAAAGACCAAATGCTGCGACGCATGATAGGCGATGTAGAAGAAAAGTATGGAAGAGAATCGGATGAAATGAGCTATTTCTGGTCATTGATTTCCATGCAAGATAGCATCAATGAGGCGCAAGTGATGGAAATTATAGATGAACGTGGTTGGGTTGGAAAAAGCTTGGTTGGAGGGCAAGCTAATAGTGCTTTGTGGTTGGTAATTCAACATGCACCGATAGAAACACAAGAAAAATATCTGCCGCTCTTAAAAGCATCTGTTTTGGAAGGAGAATCGCGAGGCAGTCATTTTGCACTACTTGAAGATCGTATTCTGATGCGCAATGGAAAACCACAGACTTACGGTTCACAGATCACTAGAGATGAGAAAACAGACAAGCAAATTGTCTATGAAATTAAAGACCCAGAATACGTCAACCAACGCCGAGCAGAAGTAGGACTTGGACCAATTGAAGACTACGTCAAGCGTTGGGATATTGAATGGACGATTGAGCAAAAAACAAGAGAATAACGAATATCGAACAAGGAATATCGAATGACGAAGTTTGCTCATTAGTGCGTGTACTCACTTCATTATTCAGCATTCGCGATTCGATATTCAATATTCCCAATCATATGTTTTCCTATATCCTACAAGTCACCCTTTGCTGGTCAGCGTTCTATTTGCTGTACTTAGGGTTGTTACGGAAAGAGACTTTTTTCCACGTCAATCGCTGGTATCTGCTAGGGACGCTTGCTATTGGTTTACTCATTCCACTCGTTGAATGGCAGCCTAGTCCTGTAATTGAGAATCATCGAACTTACGAAATCGCCATAGAACCCATACAGTTCCAAATGGGACAATTGGAGCAATCCATCGAAGCTGCTTCCCAATCTGCTCTTTTGAATTGGACAGACATTTGCTTAGCCATCTATTTGTCTGGTGTGCTGTTTTTCATTGCTTTGCTGCTGCATGGGTTATGGAAAATTTGGAAGCTCTATCGCGCAGGAAAAGTGGAACGACAAGGCAATATTCTGATCGTTTATACTTCCGAATCGCACTTGCCTTTTTCCTTTTTCAACTGTCTATTTTGGAGTAAGCACTTTGAAGCAGCGCACAAAGAAAAGGCACAAATTTTACGCCACGAAGAAGCGCACATCTATCAATGGCATACTTTGGATGTGCTATTTTTAGAAGTGCTCAATATCCTTTTTTGGTGTAGCCCAATTATTTATTTCTATCGAAAATCACTCCGAACGACTCACGAGTATTTAGCCGATGCGCTGGTCTTGCAAGAGACCAAGCGCAAGGAATACGGACATTTATTGTTAAAACAATCGTTGTCAGGCATTCAGATTGCCTTAGCCAATCATTTCATTCAGTCACAATTAAAAAATCGCATTCTGATGATGACACGAAACAAATCGCGCAAGCGAAACCTAATGAAGTATTTACCCTTTTTACCGATTTTATTACTCGCCATTTTGGTCTTTTCTAAGCATGATGGAAGAGTGCAAATGGAGAAGGCGGTGGCGAGTTTGATGAGCGTAGAAAAGAGAGCGTTTGATGAAAAAGAGATTACGGAACGGTTGAGGGAATTAGCAAGTGATTATGTCACTTTTACTCAAGAAGACATGAAGGATAATGGTCGCTTCTTAGATTTTGCTAGTGACTACAAAGATTTAATGGAAACTTATGATAAGAGTGAGCGAGAAATAGCCGATTTAACACAAGCTATCTTTTTACAATATGACATAGTCGTAGAGCCTTCTGTTGATGCTTTGACTAGAATTACTCGAATTAGTTTTTTGAATAGTAATGGCGCAAATGGAAAATTTACGCTCTTTTTTGATGATGATTTTGGTTTGATGAATAATGAAATCGTATCCATTGAAAAACAACTGCACAAATTAGCAGAAACCCATCAGCGATTTGGTTGCTGCGATGCTAATCCAGAAGCACCACATGAACAGTTTTCTGCTGATTATATCAATTTTTTATCCAGTTTTGGAGACCCTAAACAGAAATTGC
Source organism: Bacteroidota bacterium (assembly GCA_039176995.1). Taxonomy (GTDB): domain Bacteria; phylum Bacteroidota; class Bacteroidia; order Chitinophagales; family Saprospiraceae; genus JAAUTG01. The sequence continues at coordinate 4,640 of JBCDFY010000267.1, read as the reverse complement.
AAGTAGCTCATCTGACAGAAGAAATTTTCAAAGATTATAAGATAGAAGTAGATCTCATGCTAGTAGACGTAGATCGCAATAAAAACTATGTACTGAATGAAATTTCCTTCAAAACAGATGATCGAGTTAATGGTGGTTCTGCTAGGAAATTCACCTATTATGTGAATGATGATGATCATCATGTAGATCAGTGGAAAGTTACATTGACTCAATTTTTAAAACTGACTCTAAAGTCATATGAAGAGGCAACATCAGAATCAGAAAGAAATGAAGCTTTAGCTAAATTTAAAAAAGAGCAAGAAAGGTGGATTCAGCTCTACCCCGAGCAGCAAGCTGAAATTGAGGAAATTGTAGATGAACTATGGAATAGCTACAATATTGGAGGGGTTTTAGAGGGTGAAAATGGTAAAGTTTTTGATCAACTTTTCTTTCAATTAGCTAAATCCAACAATGGACTAGAACAACTAGACGCATTCAAAGATTTTACAGATTTCTTAGATAATATGTATGACATATATCCTCGTGAGCCAATCATGTTAGTTAATGAAATATATCGTAGAAGTTATAGACTTTCAGATGTACATGAAGTACCACTTGAATATCGTCTAGATGGTAAAGGAAATATCAAAGTTTACCTGATGGCTGGCGATGCACATCTTGATCTTTACAAGGAAGAAAACCAATACTTAAATGTCTATGAATCAGATTTTCTGGCTATCCGAAATCTCGACGCTAGTTCTGTAGATGATCAGCTAAAAACATCTGTTGTAACTGTAAACCAGAGTAATACGAATAAGCGTAATTTCCAGTCTAGTTACGTTAAAAGAACAATCCCATTTAATGCTCTTCCTGAAGAATTTAAGACTTTTCAAGAAGGAAAAGATAACCGTTTTCAGAGCTTAGAAAACAAAATACAAATACTTTTTGCCTCTAGATATACCGTTAATCATGAAGAAGAGAGACCGTCTTCTGATCCGAGGGCTCAAATGGCAGATATTAGAGCTCAAAGAGAATTATCAGACTTCCTGACTTTTCTAATTCATCCCATCAAAGACCCAAACAAAATTACTAGAGAAATGGGCTACGGAATGCGAAAGCATCCCATCTTCAAAAAGCGACAACTGCATACAGGCGTAGATTACGTCGTACCAATGAATACGGAAATCGTAGCAACCGCAGATGGAAAAGTAGCAGCAGTCAAAAATTGGCAAAAAGGCTATGGATTGCACATCAGTGTAGAACATAAAAATGGCTATGCTACTTTTTATGCGCATCTGGAGAAATCATTAGTCAAAGTCGGGCAAAGCGTAAAGCAAGGCGAAGTAATTGCGCTTTCTGGAAATACGGGCACTTCTACTGGACCACATTTGCATTATGAGGTGCGGAAAGATGGGAAGGCGATTGATTTTGAGGATGCATCTAATTTGCCGAATCATCAGCAGACAGATTTAGAAAAGGGATATATTGATTTTTATATAGATGGCAAACGGCAACGATCTTATCTTTACAGCGAGTAAAAAATAGCCTCAGATTTTGCTACTGTTTTTCAGAATCAGGAACTCAGTTTACCTGAACGAAGCGAGATTCTAACAGAACGATATCAATTTTGGACAAAGACTTTTTCTGCTAACGAACAAGAGATTGCGCAAATACTGCATGAAGAAATTGATCAAAGAGGCTTTGGAATTAAAATTGTAGAGGATCGAACTATCATTTTATTAAAAGATAAGAAAGAAGAAGCAGAGGTAAGTGGCTGGCTTGAATTTCTAAAACAACACAATGAGTTCAATCTAAGAATAATAGAAAGCAGCTTTGAAGCAGTTTTCCGCGATCCAAATTTGACTGTAGAGGAAAGAAGTCAAATGCTTTCGGAGGATTATCGTCATTACACGCATTTGCATAAAGATAAGAGAGAAGAAATTGAAAACAGCTTGAAAAAAGTTGTTTTTATGAGAGGACTCTCTGTGGAGATTTCAGATGATAAGCAAAGGGTTTACTTGTACAAAAGGAATCAAGAGAGTGAAAGAAATGATGTAGATGAACTCCCGCGCTTTCCATCAAAAGGATGTGAAAGCCTATCAACAGGACAAGCAAAAACAGTTTGTTCCAATGTAGAGTTGGTAAAATACATTTATACTAACATCAAATATCCCGCCGAAGCGAGAAAAGCAGGAATTGAAGGGGTAAACTTGGTGCAGTTCAAAGTCATGCTAGATGGCAGCTTGGAAGACATTCGTTTATTGAAAGACATTGGCGGTGGCTGTGGCGAAGAAGCCAAGCGGGTCATCGAAAAGATGAATGCTGATAATATTCGTTGGATTCCTGGGAAGAAAGATGGAAAAAATGTGGCGGTAGAATTTACAATTCCTGTGAAGTTTAAATTGCAAGGGAGTGCTACGAAAGTGCAACAGGAAGAAATCTTCAAAGTCGTGGAGCAAATGCCGCGTTTTCCTTCGGAGGAATGTGAGCAAATAGCAAGTGAAGAGGAGAAAAGAAACTGTTCAGAAGAAGCTTTGACGCAGTATCTATTCGATCATCTAAAATATCCAAAATCCGCCAAAGATGAAGGCGTGGAAGGGATGTGTGTCGTACAATTTGTAGTGGAAAAAGATGGAAGCCTTTCGGAGATTGAACTGTTGCGAGATAAAGGTTCAGGACTGGGAGAAGAGTCCAAAAGAGTGGTTCGAAAGATGAATGAAGATGGTATTCGTTGGGTGGCTGGTGTTCAGCGTGGAAGAAAAGTTCGGGTGCGTTTTGTGTTGCCCGTGAAATTCAAACTGAGTGATGACAGCGACGAAAAGGTTACTGAAAAATTCGACCCAACACCTAAACTGCCTAATCAAAAACTAGCACTGACCGATGTCAACATCGCACCCAATCCAAGCAATGGCGAATTGCGTTTGCGCTTTGAAGGAGCAGCTAAGCCTTTGACGATCAAAGGTTACGATGCTAACGGAAAAGTGATTTTCGAAGAGCAAGTCCAAAATTTTGACGGCCGCTTCAATCAGCAAATTGAAGTAAAAAGTAGTTCAGGCATTCACTTTTTGACCATTGAGCAAGAAAGAAAAGTGTTTGTTGAGCAACTGATGATTGAGTAGTTGTTCCCAACTTGGATTTAAGAAATTTCAAATCAACTTGGCATTGAGCCAAGTTGATTTGATCAAGGTTTAAAAAGGAGAAAAAAGCGGTTTTACCGCTTTTTTCTCCTTTTTAAACCTTGATGGATTTGGATGGACTCGATGTCCATCCAAATCCAAAATAAGCCGCTTTTAGCAAGTGTATTTCATACTATCTCACCTTCCTCCCCTTCCACTCATACTGCTTCACCAAATTTGCAGCAAAACCCACAAAAATGATATAGCCAATGTGCATAAAAAAAGAAGGCAAAAAAGAACGCATCAAATCTTGACGCTGGAAGAATTTGCTCATTTCAGAGAGAAATAAATAATCCATCAGTGCTTTGATGATGAGCGAAAAAAGGAAAATTATGATTGCTTGTTTTGTCCAAAAGAGCAAGGCAAAAAAGCTGAATAAAATATCGCAACAAAAGAAAAAGACCAGAGCTAAAATAAAGGTGACTTGTGCTTCTTGATAACTGCTTGACTTAGTCGCCCAACGCAGTCGTTGCCGGAAAAAAGAAGTGAACGTTGGCTTGGCAGTCGTGTAAGTCGTTGCACGCAAATTCTTCAAATAACCAATACCTTCTGGATAGCGCGCCGCCACTTTTTGCATCAACAACATATCATCGCCCGAAGCCATTTCATTAATGCCTTCAAAGCCACTTACTTCATAAAAAATGGCTTTCTCATACGCTAAATTTGCACCATTACACATTCGCATAAATTGCCGCTGAATGCCACCACCTGCTGTTCCCATCATGCCTAGAAAATCTAAGGATTGAAAGCGTTCTAAGACATTTTGCTCTTGATGAAAATTAACGGGCGCAGCAATAAATTTGCAGCTTTTTGCTTGATAAAAAGAAGCTATCAATGTCAACCAATCTCCCTGCACGATACAATCCGCATCCGTCGTAACAATCAAATCACCTTTCGCTTCAGCAACACCAACTTCAATCGCTTTTTTCTTAAAAGATTGCGTTTCGCCTGCTTCCACAAAATCTGCCAAATGCAGCAAACGAATATTTGGCGCATCTATCTGCTTCACCAAATCGGCAGTTTCGTCCGTAGAATGATCGTCTAAAACAATGACTTCCCAAATCGAATTGGGGTAGCTCTGTTGTAAAATAGAATTCAAACAAGCAACGATGTTTTCGGCTTCATTTCTGGCAGGAATCAATACTGAAATACTCGTTTTTGCTTCAAAATCAGGAGGTAAATTCCAAGCAGATAATTCCTTCCATCCATTCCGATATTGCTGGACGATGACAATATAGGCAATCGTCAAAAGGATAGAAAATACGCTGTATATAATGAAAAGCAAAGTGAATGCGTTTGAATTTGTAGGTGCGAATTTAGAATGTGTGTATCCAAAACTACATAGATGTTTAGTAACACTTGCTAAAAGCGACTTGTTTTGGAATTGGATGGACATCGAGTCCATCCAATTCCATCAAGGTTTAATAAGGAGAAAAAATCGGCAGCTGCCGATTTTTTCTCCTTATTAAACCTTGATGGAATTGG
>JBCDFY010000266.1:0-9316 GCA_039176995.1 Bacteroidota bacterium | reverse complement strand
CTTCAAACTTATTAATTAAAGATTTACAGGGATTGGAAAACTGAGCAGCTACATTTTGTAAGAGACTATCGATACTTCTTTGTTTATCATCCAGAGCAGCAATTTCTGAATCCATGAAACTTACGAATTCTTTCTATGACATAACCAAAGTGTTGGTCTTATTCTTCAAGGAATTAAAAGTAGCTTCTTTTTTATGCTTCAAATTCACTATGTCCGATAAAGTCCCTTCGAAGTTTATAAAAAGATTAGCTAGAGTTTCGTCAGTATTATGTTTAATCTTCTTAGAGCTTGTCTAAGAATTTATTTAACTGATTATCAATGTTTTATAGTTCACGCTTGAGGCAGATACATCTGCCTAAGAAAGAATTTATGAGTTTAGCTCCCGATAGCTATCGGGAAATGAATAAATTATTTCAACGGCAAGTTCGTAAAATATTGGCTATCAGGACGATAAAATTTAAATAAGCTCTAATATCTTTATGTCAAAGAACTAAGCTAAGTAATTATTTGTGGGAAGTTGGTAGATTACCAAGATGCCTGTCTAGTCTCTCATATAACAGCTATAATGTAGAATCTTTTATCTGTGCCATACCGCAGCAACCAAGCTAAAAGGAGCAGATTTTAACCATTCAGAACATAAAAGCAACCATTCAGAACATTTAGATCAATATGATTAAGCTGTAAAAGTCGAATAGCTATTTTCAAGTTTCATTGAAAAAACTTTCAAACTAATGGACTATGAAAACAGCATTCTTATTCATCATCTTCTTATTCTCTAGCATTTTATCTTTACTTTCTGCCCAAACATCAGGACTTTCACTTTCTCTACTTACAGAGCAGCAGACCTTATTGGAAAGTGAGAGAGGTACGTTTATTTTTATTTTAGAAAATCCTACTACCCAAGAAGTTAATGATATCGAAGTAGCATTGACTCATTCATTCGATGTGTTCATTGTGGATAGTACCGTAACGACAACTAATGGTACATTTGATAGAGGTTTCAGATACGCTTGGACACTCCCATCTTTAGCTGCTGGTGAAAGCGACACCTTACAGCTAGAAATAGTAAGTCGAGGTTACGCTTCTTTTGTGATGGAAGTAACCAGCATCACTGATACTGATGGCTTTCAGTTATTGGATGAAATACGTACTAGATGTGTTAGCACCAGCTTCAGTGTTGATGATCCAAGAACTTTTTATCAGTGCGGTGTAAAAGCTGATGAAGTATTGTATCCAAGGGAGCGATTTCAGGTTAATTTTGTCGATGTTACTTGTGTCGCTACTGGACCTGTCGGCTGTGGCACTAATTATGACGTTGTACTAGCCAACACATCTAGTATTACTTCTGCGCCGCTGAACTTATTTCTGCGCGCAGATAGAGCAATCAATGGAGAAACACTGTACTGGCCATCTGGATCAACCTTGGAAATTCCTAGCATTCCTGCTAATGATACTTTACGATTTACTGCCGACTTTGGTAGTTGTCTAGACGAAGTGTATAGTTTTACAGTTGAAAGCTTGACAATTGGACTTACACAAAGTGATCCAGAAATTTTCATGAATGAATTTTCTCAAGCATTCCCAGAAGATTCAGAATCTTTCCTTCGCTATTGTACTTACAGTAATCAAACAGACATTGAAGTAATAGTAGAGAGTAATGGACTCATCACATCAGATAATAAAGCAGAGTATAAAGTATTTGTCACGAATCTTGGTAATGAAACGGCAGAATCTATTCAAATTGCCAATGAGCCTTGGCCAAATGAAAATTATTACGTTTCTCTTTCTTTGAATAGCAGTTTTCCAGAAAGTAATTTCTCCACACAAGGAACTAACGCTTTTTTTAACCAGCCATTGATGTTTCTTTGGGATATCAAGAATCTAGCACCAGGAGATACGGCTGTGATGACTGCTCTTGCTAGTACTGAGTTTCGCAGTTTTGTTGATGACTTTAGTTTTAACGTGAATGTTTATCTAAGTGAAAATAGTGCTGTAGATGATCCAAATTCTTCTAACAACGGTGAGCGAATCTCATTTTCAGCAGTAGAAAAAATTGATTTGGCTTTGAAGATGGAATCTGCAGTTTTTCCAGTCATTCCAAACGAACCTAACTCTGCTATACTAACATTGACCAATGAAGGCAGAACAACTGCGACCAATATTGAAGTCACACTCGACTTATCAGACGAAACACAAATCATTATGGTTGATTCACTAGTACACACAGCATCAGCGGGTACACTCAATCCTGTGTCTGGCACATGGGAAATTGACGAACTACCATCAGGTTCGACAGCGACTTTAGAAATACAGTACATTCCACTAGTAGAAGATTATAGACTTTATGCACAGATAACATCCATTGCTGATGGCCAAGAAGATGTAGATTCGACTCCTGGTAATGGTAGCTGTTGTGTAGCAAACGAAGATGATGAAGCAATGCTAATTCCTCTGTTTCCTCCCTATACCTTATCAGGAGAGGCTATTCCATTAGATACGAACACTTACCGCCTTACAAGGGCACAAAATAGTCAAGCAGGAGCTATTTGGAGCAAAGATCGAGTTGATTTGACGCAAGACTTCTCCTTGAATGCCGCACTCTATCTAGGGGATAAAGATGGAGCTGATGGAATAGCATTTGTCTTACAACCACTTTGCTCTAGTTTAGGGGATGTGAGCAGAGGAGAATTTATAGGCTATGGAGGAATTTCACCTTCTCTGATCGTTGAATTCGATACTTACAGAAATGATTATGATCCTGTAGAAGATCATGTTGCCATCTTGAAAAATGGAAATGGAGATCACCGTTCAGAGGAAACCATCAGTGATCCTATTATAGTAGATGATTTGGAAGATGGCAATTTTCATCCAATATCTATACTTTGGGAAGCGGACTCCCAGCAATTGACCATTTCTTTGGATGAACAAGTGATTTATAATGATACTATAGGTAATATTATAAGTAACATTTTTTTAGAAAACGAACTTGTTTTTTGGGGATTTACAGCAGCTACTGGTGGGGAGAATAATGAACACATCGTTCGTGTAGAAGAAATAGCTGCAACAACTGCGCCGTCTGATTGTGACGTTGTTTCATTTGTTAATGAACAAATAGTAATTGAGACTAAAACTGAACTCATTGTCTTTCCAAATCCAGTCAGTAGTATGCTGAACTATCATCTTTCCAGTCAGAGCGATAGTAGCATTAAATACGTAGAATTGTATGACTTACAAGGACGAAGATTGTTGATAAATGTATCCAGCAATGGTTTGCTCTCTTTAGAAACTGTACCAAAAGGAATGTATATTTTGCTAGTTCATACTCAAAGAGGGCAGTATAGACAGTTAGTAGTAAAAGAATAATAGTAGCCTATTATTTTAGAGTACTTTGCAGTACGCAGCGTTTTTTGAAGCGCGTGAGATTGTTGTCTTATACAATAATCTCACGCACTCCTCAAAATTTATCATCCTATAAGCCATCGTAAAAGCCCATCATTTAAACCTTTCCATTCTTTCTTTCCAAAGAAAAAAATTAACTGTTTTTCTTTTCTTCGCAGTCGAAATTTGTAGTGCTAAAATGAATGACGTAGCACAAACATTCCTGTTTGTGGAAGTAGCTATTCTCTAATGGTACTCTGCTCAGACAAGAATGTCTAAGCTACGATAGTCAGCATATAAAATAAGTTTTATGAGTTACCACATCGCAACCCTAGCAGGCGACGGCATCGGACCAGAAGTAGTCGAACAAGCCGTGAAAGCCCTCAAAGCCATTGGACAAAAATTTGGACACGAATTTAATTTTGAATACAGTCCAGTTGGTGCAACGGCAATTGACCAAACAGGTGATCCTTTTCCGAAGGAAACCTTCCAAAATTGCTTGAAGGCAGATGCGGTCTTATTTGGCGCGATTGGAGATCCAAAATATGACAATGATCCTAAAGCAAAAGTGCGTCCAGAGCAGGGATTGTTGAGAATGCGGCAGCAATTGGGTCTGTTTGCTAACATTCGCCCTGTCAAAACTTTTCCTTCTTTGATTCATAAATCTCCCTTGCGCCGCGATCTAATTGAAGGAGCAGATTTGGTGGTGGTGCGTGAATTGACAGGTGGCATTTATTTTGGTCAGCCAAGAGGAAGAAGCGAAGATGGAAGTACCGCTTTTGACTCTTTGGTCTATTCTAAATACGAAGTAGAGCGCATTGCAAAGTTAGCATTTGATTATGCTGGAAAACGTAGAAAAAAGCTAACGGTTGTCGATAAAGCGAATGTCTTGGCGAGTTCTCGATTGTGGCGCGAAGTGCTTCAAGATATGGAAGGCGATTATCCAGAAATCGAAGTAGATTATATGTTCGTTGATAATGCCGCGATGCAAATGATACAGTGGCCCAAGCAATTTGATGTTATCGTGACGGGCAATATGTTTGGCGACATTATTTCGGATGAATCGAGTGTGATTACGGGTTCTTTGGGCTTGTTGCCTTCTGCCTCTATTGGTACGCATACTTCGGTTTTTGAGCCGATTCATGGTTCTTATCCACAAGCGGCAGGTAAAGACATTGCGAATCCATTAGCGACGATTCTTTCGGCAGCTATTCTATTGGAAATGGGCTTGAATTTAGTGGAAGAAGCCAAAGCCCTTCGTGCTGCAGTAGATGCTTCTATGGAGCAAAAAATCGTAACCGAAGACATTGCTGAAGATGGGAAAGCGTATAAAACTTCTGAGGTTGGAGATTGGATTGCGGCGAAGATTTTGGAGTGAGTAAAGCTCAAAAATAAGATTGATATTTAAGAGCTTGTCTAAGTTTTCATGATTGAGCGAAAGTGAGCAAATTTTATTCTGAAAAAGGCAAAAATTTTTAGCATAGCCGAGTTATGGTCAAAATTTTTAACGCAGTTCAGGATAAAATTTGCCGCTTGCAGCCAATTGATGGAATTTTAGACAAGCTCTAAGTACGAATTTCGTTTCCAAAATTCGCAGAAAGTTTTTTTCAAAGGTGAAAAACTTTCTGCTAAGGGATTATTAAGGATGAAAAGCATCAAAAATCTCTACTTTTTGATGCTTTTCATCCTTAATAATCCCTTGGAGCAAGCAAAAAATCCACCTTAGAAGATTTTTTGCTTGCGACTCCATAAAAGGCAATTTTATGTTTTAAGCGATATTAAATCATTTTTCGATAAGCTGTAAAGCATACTCCTTCACCGTATCCACATTATTCAAATAATCATCGATGCTCTGTGTTACATAGTGATCGGGCAAAATTCCTGTTTCGTCAGGAAGGGAAGTAGCGGAAGATTCTACGGTGGAATTGGCGACATAATATTGTAGCTCGGTATTGGGAAGTCTGCAAATCATTTGACCCGCTGTGCAGAATTGATTAGAACCCAATTCTTCTCCTATGATGGTTCCTAGATTGAGGCTTTTAGCGATAGCCATAAAATGTCCTGTAGTAGAACTCCCATTTCCATCAATCAAAAAATAGAGATTTCCTTTAAAGTGGTTATCGAAAGGATGTTCAAGTCCTTCGTTTAAATAATAAGTGAACGGCTTATTTGATAAATACCTCAGAAGATGAATACTAGGATGGAAAGAACCGCCACCGTTAAAACGAACATCAACGATTAGATTTTCAATACCCTTTTCTTGAATTTCTTGGAAACCTTTGTCCATGAATTCTTCAAAATCATCCAGATTGTTCCACCAATAATAGTTGAAAGACGCAACGGAAAGTATCGCTGTCTTCTCTTCTTCGATTATTTCCAAGCATAGATTTTCGGGGCAAGGTTTCGTGAAAGGTTCTATAAAAGAAGCAATAGAAGCTCTGCCTGAATCCAAGACGATAGGCGTTTCTTTATCTTTTATAATCAACTCATAACTTTTTGGGAAATTCAATTCATAAGCAATCATTCCCCTTGCCGAAAAGTTAAAATCATGTCTTTTGGAGGTTGCTATATGACCTTGAGAAGGAAGGTGTGGGTAAATGTTTTTAATGAGTTGATCAACTGCTATCCCATTGATGCTCAAGATTTCGTCCTTTACTGCTATTTTATCGTTGTGATCAAAGGCTTCCACTACAAACAAACCTTCACTCATCCAGCGAACTTCGAGTGGGAAGAATAGAGATTTAGGTAGCATTTCCCATTCGGGGAAAAAACCTCCTGTGGAAGTATGCGAACAGTTTACATTAGCCACGATTTCGCTGCAATGCCAAGCAAATTCAGCATAGGTGGTTTGATCGGTCATCAATGCCTTTTTATCTCCTATCACTTTCCAAAACGCCTCTTTAGAAATAAATTTAAGTGCATTCGGATGTACTTCAATTAGCTTATTGCCTAATGCTTCTAAATCCGCTTTGTAGGCTTCTGCATTAAACGTTTTGGCAAATTTATCCTCTGCTTTTTCTCGTTGATTTTCAGAAGGACTTTCAATCTTTTTGATGCGATTAATTTGGTCAATTGCGTTATGATTTTCAGGATTCAGGGCTAGCGATTTTTGATAATTAGCAAGTGCTTTTTCTTCCTCTCCCAATGCCAAATAAGCCTCTCCTAAACTATCGTACGGATTGGAAGAATCGGGAAATTGAGAAACGATGAGTTTGAATATTTCCAATGCTTCTTTCAAACGATCCCTCCAAAGCAAGGAATAACCATACATCGTCATATCGTCTTCATTCTCAAAATCGTAAAGATCAGAACTCTCTTCTTTCAAGCGATGATAAAGTGAAATTCGTTCTTCAACAGACAGATGCTCACTCTCTTTCAATGTCTTTCCAATGGACTTTTTTCTTGCTATTCTCTCTTCCCTATTAGAAGCTATAGATGAAGAGACTTCTTGTGTAGCACTAGATTTTTCCTGGATGTTGCAGGCAGTGAAAAGAAGAAAGGAAGTGATTGAAATAATTATAGAGAACTTCATCATTTTTTATCGCGTTTGTTTCGCACAAAAGAATGAAGAAGCACCTTTTTCTTCGCATTAATAGCTGTAAAAAAAGTGTAACGGAGGTGTAAATATTTTGAGAAGTCATTTTTGATACCTCATCGAGTAGATGAGGTACTAAAGCATTCGTAATCTAAATTTTAAGGCAGAAAGAGATCAGGCAGTAACTTCAAAGTTACCGCCTGATACCTTCCTACATCGCTTTCGCCTCCTTCAATAATTTTTTCAAGCTCTCATTCTCTGGAAAGCGTTTAATGCCTTCTTCTAGCATTTTTATAGCTCCTTGCTTATCGCCCATATCCATATAGGTTGATCCCCCGCCTCTATAGCCCACGGGAGAATCTGGAAAGGCTTTGGTGTAGGCTTTTGCAACGATGAGACTGCGATCATATTCTTTCATTTGATGTAACATCCAACCCGTCTGAATCATATGATTTCGAGCATTATCTTCGCTAAAATGATAGGTGTCAACGGTTGTGGCTTGACTTTCAATTTTCCACTGTCCATTTACTTTGAGCATATTTCGGACTTCATGACTTTTTACGGTCCTTTCTGGCGATGTTCTTTCTTGATAATAGGTGACATAAGCGTGATCGCCATGAATCGCAAAAGTGTGATTGGAAGTACTCAAGTCATAGTTCATGACTTTAGGGTTGTTTTTCATCCCTTTTTTGGTGGATGTCACCATTTCTTCCCAATTATTTGCTCTCAATACTTGACCTTCGGTGATGATTAAGAAGGAATTATTTTCCGTTTTTGTCCAATTGCTAATCAAAGCATCGAAGTCATGGTCTAACCAAGCGTTGGTTTCCGCTTCTACTGTTTTTTTGATGGCGGCTTCGTCGGCAGTTTGCGCGCTTAAAAATGTGGTTAGCGCAATAAAAAATAGGCTGAATACTATTTTCATTGTTGTTGTTTTTAAAATTTGTAAATAAGTATAAAAAAACCACTACGATAAGTAAGGAGTCGGACGCTTTCAGAAGCGTCCGACTCCTGTAAATAACTTACTCGACCATACCGAGGACTTACCAAATAGTGTGAATGATGCTCCTCCAAATGTTGGCGTAACAAATCTTTGCCATAGTCATTTCCGTTGGGCGTTCGCACGATGGTATGAATATGATTTCTAGTCGCTTGCTTTCTGTCTCCTTTCATTCCTATTGGACCTTGATGATCAAATTCAATTAGGATGACTGGACTGTGAATTCGATAATAGAAAATAGCTTCTTCGTCCGTTGCTCCTGTCCAAGCAAAAAAGGTCTTGTCTAAGTGTTTTTTGATTTCTTCCATTCTAACTTTGGCGTGCCCTTCTTTCATATTGTTGATGTAGAGTGCGGTCAAATGAAGCAGTTGTTCTTGTTGTGGCTCGGTCATTTCTGAAATAGGTAAGCCTTGATAATCTATAACTGCATTGTCTTTAAATGCCTCTGCTTGGATGTCTCTGTGTTCTTTTGTTTCGGACAAAGTTGCTTGCTTTTGTTGCTTGGTAGTTAGTGATTGCATCAACTTCAATCCTAGATTTTGCTCATCTTGAAAAAGGGTGTTTCCTTTGTATTTTCCCGTAGTGGCGATGACGGGTTCTGCGCCCATGAAAGTGGGCGTCATCACGACTTGATCGCCCAAAATGAAATAGTTGATAACTAGATGATGTCCGTCGATTTGCCAGCCCCAAGGCTCGGTCATGGAAGGCGTTCCCATGATGGTGAAGTAGTAGAGTTCTTCATCTAAAAAGGGATCGTTATCATTTAATTCGTGCAGCGTTTGGTCGGTTTTCATGATGTCTTTACTCAGTTTTAACCCTTTGGCAATCAATGATTTGCCCATCAAATCAAACGCCAATTTGCGTTGCACTTGGTTCATTTCTTTGATGCTCACGCCTTGTCGAGTATAAGCTCCATTACCCACATTGCACCACCTTCGCCACTCTTCGTCTTCTAACTCAAAATGCACTTTTGTTAACTGTTCTTTGGTGAGTCCATTGAGCAGTGCTTCGCAAGCTATTTTAATTGGCTGCGTAGATACGCCTGTGGATTGAATTGGAAATAAGCCTTCTTCTTTTCCATTAGAGGTGGTTAAGCAAATGAAATCTTCTTTTAAGAATTTCACCTCTCTTTTATCAAATACCCTTTGATATTCTGGTGGCACTTCTCTTTTAATCGGTACAGACGCATTAGTCTCTTCTTTCGTAATTTTACTGTTGCAGCTAAATCCTAAAGCGGCAATGAGTGCAAATAGTATTGTTTTTCTCATGTTTCTTTGTTTTAATATTCTGGTTTAATTTTAGGCGTCGAAGACTTTTTAAAAAACTTTTACAAGGCGTCGGACGCGTTTGGGAGCCTCCGACGCCTGAGTTAGGAATCATAGTTCACTAGAGAGTAGAAGGGG
>JBCDFY010000265.1:0-9441 GCA_039176995.1 Bacteroidota bacterium | reverse complement strand
GACACCAGACCCGTCTTTTTGACAAACATTATATTTTCAATCATCTGATTATGAGCAATAAAATGAAAGTACTTTCTATTGCCGCCATTCTTTTGGGGGGCATTGGTTTATTTTTTTATTCCACTCCGCAAGCAACACCTAATGGCAGGCAAAAAAAGGCGAGTAAAAAACAACGAATCGAGGAAGCAATCAAAGACAACTTCGAGCGAACTAAAGACTTGGAGTTAGGTTATCCACCAGTAGAACGCCTAGCAACGGCGATTGAAGAGACTCGTAAAATGCAAAAGGAATTTGCACTTCAAAAAAATCGCTTAGCAAATGCACGCTTCCGAGAACGAGGACCTAAGAACATTGGTGGAAGAACCCGTACCATATTGATAGATAAAAATGACCCAAGCAGAAGAACCATTTTTGTTGGAGGCGTTACAGGGGGACTATGGAAATCAGATGATATCACTGCAGCACGCCCTGAATGGAAAAAGGTAAATGATTATCTAGAGAACCTTTCTGTGGGTGCGCTAGCTCAAGATGCTAATGACCCACAAATCATGTACATGGGAACGGGTGAGGGCTATGGCAATATCGCAGCAGGAGTAGGCGTATTTCGCTCTTATGATGGCGGTGTGAATTGGGAATTATTACCTTCAACTACGGATGGTTCTTTTAGATATACTCGCTCTTTGTTGGTGCATCCTTCCGGTGATGTTTATGCAGGAACGAGTACTGGATTGTACCGCAGTCAAGATCAAGGAGAAACTTGGGAAAAATTAAGAGTGGTTGGTGCGATTTCAAATTTTTACGATCTTATTTACGTTGAAGCAAATGAATATATCTATGCTTCTGCTACCAATTCTGTTCATCGTTCCAAAACAGGAAATTCAAGTGATTGGGAAGATTTGAGTCGTTCTACTACAGGATTCCCAAAAAACTTAGCAAGAACAGAACTAACAGTAAGTCCTACAAATCCTGAGATTATGTACATTCTTGGTGCGATAGGAGGTTCTGCTAGTGATGTTTTTTCTACTCGAAATGGTGGACAAAATTGGCTTAATTTAGGAAAAGTAGGAGGTACACCCGACTTCACCAACGGACAGGCCTGGTATGATTTGGAGATTCAAGTAGACCCGTTCAACCCTCAGCATGTCATTGCTAGTGGTGTTCCAATTTTTAGATCACTCAATGGCGGTGTGAGTTGGAACAACTTTGCTTTCAATATGCATGTGGATCATCACCTTACTCTATTTGATGAAGAAAATCCAGGAGTGGTCTATTTTGGAAATGACGGAGGAATATATCGAAGTACTAACGGTTCTTCTCAACAAGTGCAGAATCGTAACTTGGACTACAATGTCACTCAATTTTATGCTGGTGCAATTCATCCCGATGCGTTTTCCAATTACATTTTAGGAGGAACACAAGATAATAACTCCTTGCAGATGGACAACTTCGATGTAGCAAATGCAAGAAATGTGAACGGCGGTGATGGAATGCTTTGCCACATAGATCAGGACGAGCCGCAATATCAAATTGTTTCTTCTCAATTTGGGAACTATGTGCTGACAACTGATGGAGGAAGAAATTTCAGTGGCGGTGCATCCGTGAATGGTGCCTTCGTCAATCCTTCTGATTACGATAACGATGCCAATATCCTCTACGCTCAAACTTTTGATGCTGATTTTGCGCGTTGGAGAGTGCCCAATGGAGGTGTAGAGCTCATCAATATAACAAATGCTAATCCTGGTGTTTCTGTAGTTTACGCAGATCCTTCTACTCCTAATCGTATCTATCTCGGAACTTTTGGTGGTGCAGGACTAATAAGAGTAGATAATGCAGATCAGGGAGAAAGTGTGACTTCCACTACACTTCAGCCAGGTGGTGGAACAATTTCTAGCGTTGCAGTTGAAAAGGATGATCCAGATCATATTCTCGTGACGATGAGTAATTATGGACTGCGAAACAATATATATGAAAGTAAAGATGGAGGCAGCACTTGGGCGGGAGTTGAAGGAAATCTACCTGATCTGCCTGTTCGTTCTTGTTTATTTGTGCCTGGCAATTCTCAACAAGCCGTTATTGCGACTGAAGCGGGCGTTTGGTTTACAGAACAACTGAATGGCTCAAATACGATTTGGATTCCACCATTAGCTGGAAGAGGGATTCCTTTAGTTCGTACGGATATGTTACAACTGAGAGAATCGGATAAAGTTATTTTAGCAGCAACGCACGGACGTGGGATGTTCACGAGCGATGTCTTCGCTGACCCAGCAATCATTTATGATGTAGCTAGAGTGGGTTATTTGAACGCGCCAATTCAGTTTTTGGGTGAATTTTCTTACGGTGCGCAATCTTTCCTTTGGAGATTTGGAGATGGAGAGACGGACACTGAAGGGAATACGACTCACAGATATGGTCAGATCGGAGAATACGACGTTTCTTTCACTCTAAATGATGAACTCACTGAAAGTACTTCTATCAAAATATTGCCAGATAAAGCAACGCCTTATACCAGTAGATCTGAAGGCTATTCAGGAGGTTTTGAAAATAATCCAGAAGACTGGGGCGTACATACCATAAGTGGTTCAGGTTTTGAAAGAGGAAAATCTACCCGGCGAGGGAAAGATGGTACATTTAGCGGAGATAATGCTTTCGTGATTGGTTTGGAAGAAGACTTCTATCAGCCCAATTCCCATTCGATTTTGTATATGCCTAACTTCGACCTTTCCGAGCCTGGTTTGTACGAATTCAGTTTTTGGTACAAAGCCTTCTTGCAAGATGGATTTGATGGATTTTTAGTAGAGTATTCTACAGATAAAGGCATCACTTGGAATGTGCTGGGACAAGAGCAGCAAAATTGGTATACTTTCACGAATGATAATAACTTGCAAGGTGCAGCTTTTGGTTTGGATGTTCCTTATTTTGCACGCTCAAGAAGAGAATTTGAGCAAGCCTATGTGGATTTAAGTTTCTTGTCGGGACAAAAAGATGTAGCCTTCCGTTTTGTATTCAAATCTAATGATTCTGGAAGCCATCCTGGTGTGGTGATAGATGATGTAGAAGTAACGCGTTTTGAAGGTGCATTACAAACGGATATTGTTAATTTAAGTGCTGAATTCAATAGTTCCGAAGAAGCAGCGGTGAGCTTCACAACGCAACCAGAGTACTTTGCACAGCGATTCGTTTTGGAGCGCTCTTTCAATGGACGAGACTACGAAGAGGTCGAAAAAATTGAACCGAAAGGAAAAGTTACGGCACGCGTACAAAATTATGAAGTACTGACGAAAGGTACGCGTGATCTTTACTTCTTCCGTATTCGTTCAATTAATGAAAGTCCATCCAAAGATTACTTCTTTGAATTCACGACACCGCCCGTCATCATCAGCCGAGGCTTTGAAGAAGTAGAAGTCTTTTCTACTTTCCCAAATCCATTTACGGAATTCATCGAAATGACTTTTACCAATATTGTTGAAGAGCCATTAGATATAGAATTGTATGATTCGGCAGGGAGAATGGTTTTCCAAAATTCAATTGCGGTAGATGATGTTTACACTAGAATAGATTTGCCACAGCTGCCTGCAGGTGTCTATTTCTTGAATTATAAAATTGGCGATCGCCTTGCAAAAACAGTCAAATTAATGAAAAACGTACCTTAGTAGGCTTAATTTTAATTAAGAGGCAGAAGTACGGATTTGTGCTTCTGCCTTTTATGTTATTGCTGTTTTCCATGAAGCTTGTATTTTCCTAGATATTCCTCATTTGCTCAAAATGACAAGCATTAAATTTTACAATGAAAATCACTATTAAAAGATGAAACTATCCTTACACACTATTTTAATCTTGCTATTCTGCTTACCCTTCTATACAAATGCACAGAAACTGGATGTAGAGACTACTGCTCGTAAATATTTGCAAGCCAACAAATCACAGTGGCAACTCACGGAAAGCGATTTAGAAGATATGATTGTGAGCGATCAGTATTTGACGAAGCACAATGGCGTGACCCATATCTATTTTAAGCAACGACATAAGGGCATTCCGCTGTACAATGCGATTGCGAACGTCCACCTGCTGAAAAACGGGCGAGCATTTTTCACAACGAGTAATTTTACCCCGAATTTGAGCGAAAAAGTCAATACGACTGTGCCTTCTCTCACTCCAGAAGAAGCCATCTGGAAAGCCGTAGATCACCTCAAAATAGAAACAGCTAAGTCTCTTGAACTACAAGAGCAAACCAAAGATGGGAGATTAGTTTTCCATGCACCGAGCATATCCAATAGCGATATTGTAGTAGAATTAAGCTATCAAAAAATTAGTGAAGAAGAAGTACGCTTGGCTTGGGATTTAGCGATCAATATGTTGAATAGTGCAGACTATTGGAGTATGCGTATTGATGCCTTGACAGGCGAAGTCCTGAATAAAGGAAACTATACCGTTTATTGCAATCACGATCATCATAACAGAGATTTATCTTGCTCTAGTTTTGCATACAATTTTGAACTACCAACCTTCAACAACAATATTGCAGGAAGTACTTATCATGTTTTCCCTTTTCCAGTAGAAAGTCCTGTGCATGGAACACGCGAATTTGTGACTGATCCTGCTGATTTGACCGCTTCCCCTTTTGGTTGGCACGATACAAATGGACAAGACGGCGCAGAATTTACGATCACCAGAGGAAATAATGTACACGCCTTCCAAGATCGGGATACAACGAATCGCTCTAGTGGCGACGAACCCAATGGTGGCGATTCACTTTTCTTCGATTTACCATATGATCCTACGCTAGAACCTGCAACTGCGACCGATTTTGCGACAGTGCAGCTATTTTATGCCAATAATTATTTGCATGATTTCACTTACGCATACGGATTGGATGAAGCAGCAGGAAATTTTCAAGCTAATAATTACAATAGAGGAGGACGAGCAGGAGATTATGTACTGGCACAAGCACAAGATGGCGGCGGTGTAAATAACGCCAATTTCGGAACACCTCCAGATGGTGGAAATGGCGTAATGCAAATGTTTTTGTGGAATAGAAATAGTGGCGATGTGCAAGTAGATGCACCAGGTTCTATTGCTGGAGTTTATGAAACGAGAAGAGCAGAATTTGGACCTAATGTCGATACCGTAGAACTATCAGGAGAAGTGGTTTTAGTAAATGATGGAGTGGGGCAAGGGACTTTGGGTTGTAATCCAATTCAAAATGACCTGACTGGAAAAATTGCAGTAATTGATCGAGGAGAATGCTTTTTTACAACTAAAGTTTACAATGCAGAATTGAAAGGTGCTACAGGAGCAATTATTTGTAATTTTGATGGAGGAACTTTTGGCGGCATGGGGGCTGGAACGACTGATCCTATTACCATTCCTTCCGTAATGGTTAACTTTGCAGATTGCCAGCGCTTGAAGGAATTTATAGGTCAAGGGCTCGAAATCACCATCAAACCATCAGATACAGAAGGACCTTCTCAAGTAGACGGAACGCTAGATAACGGAATTATTGCACACGAATACGGACACGGTATTTCCAATCGCTTGACAGGTGGCCCAAATCAAGCAGGCTGCCTATTCAACGATGAGCAAATGGGAGAAGGTTGGAGTGATTTCTTTACATTGGTAACTACAGTTCGCTCCGATGATCCTAGCGAGCGCATCCGCACAGTTGGTTCTTTTGCTAGACAGCAAGATGCCAATGGAAGCGGAATTCGTAGATCACCTTACTCTCCTGATTTTAATATCAATTCTCAAACTTACCACGACATCATCGCTACGGGAGCACCACATCCGCTAGGAGAAATTTGGGTAGCGACGCTTTGGGATTTGTATTGGGCAATGGTAGATGAATATGGATTTGATACAGATTTGATTCATGGAGAAGGAGGAAACAATATAGCCGTGCAGTTGGTGATGGATGGCATGAAATTTCAAAAATGTGGACCGGGTTTGATTGATGGTCGAGATGGTATTTTAGCTGCCGATATTGCAAATTATGGAGGTGCGAATCAGTGTGTCATTTGGAAAGTTTTTGCGCGTAGAGGACTTGGTTTTGATGCAGATCAAGGCAGCAGTAGTAATAGAAATGATGGTAAACAGTCTTTCAATCCACGTCCTGATTGCATCAAAGAATTAAAGATTCAAAAGCACGTTTCCCCTATCATTACGGGTGGTGATTTGATTGAAGTAGAATTGTTGGTCATCAATGATAAAGACAGTATGGTAGCAGAAGTAGATTTTTACGATCTGATCCCTGAGCGTGCCTCTTTTGATGAATTCATAAGTGTACCAGAAGGAGTTGCTTCTAACGTAGAAAACGGGCAAGTACAATTTAGAACTTTGGATGTGGCAAGCGGAGATACGGTGCGAGTAGTTTATCAATTGGATACGGATGCAAGCAATTACTCTGTACAACAATTCTTCGATGATATGGAAGCGGGTGACAATAATTGGGATTTTTTCCCATTGGAAGAAGAAGCTTTCTTGATTTGGGAAGTAGTAGATGATTTTGGAGTAGATGGTTCAGCAGCTTGGGTAGTCGGTACTTCGGCAGATATTGAGCAAGATCAGGTGTTTCAATTCAGAGAACCTTTTGAGGTAACTGGAGAACAACCTGTGATGCGATTTACGCATAGTTATGACACGGAATGGGGCTTTGATGGTGGTATTCTACAAATCACGACCGATGGAAATACTTGGGCAACACTGGAAGATAATTTCTTCAGAAATGGCTATGAAACGCGCCTCGATTATCAAACCATTTCGATTCCAAGACTAGAAGCTTTTGCTGGGAAAAGTGATGGTTTCCAGACCAGTTATTTGGATTTGAGTGAATACACTGGTGAGACGGTTAATATTCGCTTTCGTTTTGCATCCAACGCTAGTACAGAAAGTACAGGCTGGTTTGTAGATGATATTGAGTTACTGGACTTAGTGAATTACAACAGCGAGGCTTGTGTTACTTCTAATCAAGGAGACATGAACTGTGCAGTAGCAGCCGAAAAAGGGACGTTAGTGGATACGCAATTACCCGTTTCTACAGAAGAAGTGGAAGCAAAAAATGTCTTGAAATTATTTCCAAATCCAGCAGCAGATTTTGCGCATCTGACTTTTAAAAGTCCAATCAACACAACGATGGAATTGAGAATTTTAGGTGTAGATGGAAAATTGTACCAACAACAGCAGCAAAAGGCACAAGTAGGCTACAATTATCTTCCGCTTGATTTGAGTGGATTGACAGCAGGTTTCTACTTTGTCCAAATTGAAGGAGCATTTGGGACTTATGTAGAGAAATTGGTGATTGAGTAAGGAAGATAGTACTTCAAAATATCGCTAAATGAAAATCTTCATCTAGCAGGTTCTTTTGAAGAGGGATCAAAAAAAGCAGAAAAAATTTATTTTTTCTGCTTTTTTTGATGATTTAAAGGCGCACTCTTTTTTTACGCTCTACGGCAAAATCACCTCTTTCTTTTCCTTCTTCACTTTCTTCTTGCCTTTTGTCTTACTTGCTTTCAACATCGCATTGAAGACGTTTGCCATACCTCCACTTACACTCAACTTAGAGAATTCCACCATTTCATCGCTGCCTGGTTTCTTCACTTTTCCCTTGGGCTTCATCGAAGAAGAAAGAATCAAGCTCTTTACTTGTTCTGCTGTCAAAGAAGGGAAATAAGAGCGCAACATTGCAGCAGTCCCCGCAACGATTGGTGCAGCAAAACTTGTTCCGTTGATACTCTCGTAATTGTCATTAGGCGTAGGCAATAATAAATCTACACCTGGTGCGAATACATCTACGTACTTTTTACTGTAATTAGAAAAAGTGGCAACAGTCTCCGAGCCAGACTGCCAAGAAAGTGCGCCAACCTCAATCCAATTATCAGGACTTTGCGCTCCAAATAGAGGCTTTTTCTCATAAATATCATTCGGGAAATTGTTGGTCAAAGAGTTCTCTTTTCCATCGTTTCCAGCAGCATGAACGAGCAAAACATCCTTTTTCGCTGCATACTTTACCGCTTTATCCACTGCCTTCTTATCCCAAGAATAACCTTTTCCAAAGCTCATATTGATGACGCTCGCACCATTGTCTACCGCATAGCGAATCGCATTAGCAACATCCTTATCTCGCTCATCGCCATCAGGAACTGTTCTGATTGCCATGATGCGCACATTATTTGCTACTCCCTTAATTCCCAAGTCATTATCTCTATCTGCGGCAATCGCACCTGCTACTGCTGTGCCGTGCATTGCATCTGGTCCTTGCACATCGTTATTGCCATAAATGCGTTCCTTAGAGTTATTGTAATCGTCGCCAATAATGTCGCGCGGATCATTATCTGGATTGTAATAATATTGATAGCGTGGATAGTAATATTCGAACTCCGCTTTGATTTGGCTGGCTACCTCTTCAAAAGTATTGCCTTGCGCCATCAAATTGAGCATAACACCCGCCACGCGCTCTACCATTGGGTCGCTCGTTTCCAAATTGGTCAAATCTTCCTTTGTGACATCCGTCGTTTTCCCCAACTCTTTTTGCAATTGCTGGAGTGCTTGATAAAAGGGCTCAATCATCGCCGCATCTTTGTACTTTTCTTGGTTTTCTTCTACCGCTTTCTTAGTTTCCAAATACAGTTGATATTCTTCATTTCCAGCCATTGCACTAGAATCTTTACCTTCATATTTCGGACGTAATTTCCGATAGATACGTGTCACCTCTAGATTATCGTATTTCACATTCTCGCCATTCTTTCCACCAATAAAATTCCAACCATGAATATCATCTATATAACCATTTCCATCATCATCCAATCCATTATTAGGAATTTCATCTGCGTTTACCCACATCACCTCTTTTAAATCTTCGTGGTCTGGATCAACACCAGAATCTATCACCGCTACGATAACAGTTCTTCCTGTTTTACCTTGAACCAGTTTTTCGTACATTCTTTCTGTGCTCACACCAGGCACTTTATCGGATTCGTAATCGAGGTTAAACCAGTTTTCTGGTTGTGCTTGCGCAAAAGTCATTGTTACAAGCAATACAAAAGTGAAAGTCCACTTAACTTTATTCATTATTTAAGTTTATTTTGGTAAATTTTTTTCTTTGAAAATATCAAACCGCCAAAAGTAGGCAGTTATTTTTTCTTACACTGTTTTTTCTAGTGAGTGTCGCCATAATTCAATGAAATTAAAGATTAATTTGTTCTATTTGGTTGCGTATAAAGTCTTTCTACGAGCTGAATTTGACGAAAACGTCACTTGCCTATATACACCCCTATAAGTGTGTAAGTGTATATCCCAAATTGCACATCTAGTAGAAAATAAGTAAGATCATACACTTATCTCTTTGCTCTTTTCAAATCAATCGGGCATCGAACCCGATTGATTTGATCAGGGTTTACAAGGGTGAAAAAATGGCTATTCAGCCATTTTTTCACCCTTGTAAACCCTGAT
>JBCDFY010000264.1:0-9490 GCA_039176995.1 Bacteroidota bacterium | reverse complement strand
CACAGAAAAGGAATTAGAAACTGCTATCATTAATAAACTAGAACAGTTCTTATTAGAATTAGGAAAAGGCTTCACTTTTGTTGCTAGACAAAAACGTATTACCTTTTCAGGCAAGCATTTTCATATTGATCTAGTTTTTTACAATCGGATTTTAAAATCCTTTGTGCTTATTGATTTGAAAATCGGTGAACTTACCCACGAAGATTTGGGTCAGATGCAAATGTATGTGAACTATTATGATCGAGAAAAAAAGCTAGAACATGAAAATAAGACGATTGGGCTAGTCTTGTGTCGCTTGAAAGAAAACGCAATCGTAGAATATACCTTACCCGAAGACAATGAACAGATATTTGCCAGTGAATATCTTACAGTACTACCTGATAAAGAAAAACTGAAAAAACTAATTAGTGAATAAATAGTGGTCATAACACATGAAAGAAGAACAATTGTATCAATCTATTCTAAAGAAGTTAAGCAGTATTCCACCATCTCATTTAAAAGAGGTAGATCGCTACCTATCCACTATTTTAAAGCAATCGAACCCTAGTAAAGAGAGAGCAACCAAAATTCTTTCCTTTGCAGGAAGTTGGTCTGACGAGTTATAACTTATCCTTTTTCCCTCCTATCCATTTAGTCGCTTTTCTACCACATCCTCCTAAAAGAAAATTAGCAAAATAGCCTAAAGGTCTATTCGCTCTTTCGCTTATCTGCCTTTGCTTCTATACTCTAAAGCGTAAAAGCAAAAAGGAGCAAAACATGATAATTGCCATTACCAATCTAAAAGGAGGCGTTGGAAAGTCTACCCTTTCCCGAAACATAGCCGTCTATTTTGCGAGTCAAGGCATTAAGACTTGCATTATAGATACCGACATTGAACAGCGAACGACTTGTGATTGGAGAAACAGAAGAATCAACGAAGAATTGGCATTAGTGGATGTCTTTCCAATGTCGAGTACAGAAGGCTTAGTGCAAGATGTGAACACCCACAAAGCCAATGGCTACCGAGTAATTATTTTAGATGGCGTTCCACAATTGGAAGAAGTAACGACCAAAATGATACTGCTTTCCAATTTTCTAATCATTCCAATTACTCCATCTATTGATGATCTAAAAAGCTTTGAACGATTCCTCAAACGCTTTGAAGCCACTAAAATCATTCGACCTAATATTCCTGCCTTTCTAGCACTCAACCGATACAGTAAGACAGGAGAAGCCGAAGAAATGAAAAGTGCTTTAAACCTGTTTTCCAAACATGGCATTACTGCCTTAAATAGTGTCATTAGTGAAAGAGTAGCACATAAGCGAAGTAGTAAATATGGCTTATCTGCTTTGGAATGGACAGATGAAAAAGCAAAAAATGAAATACTGGCACTCTGCCAAGAAATAGAAACCCAATTTACCAATCAAAATACAGACAACACTAAGGAGAATGTAGCATGAGTAAATCCAATGAGAAAAAAAGCATGATTGAATTAATGGATAATCAAGAACCAATTGTTCCAAATATCGAAAAGGCAGTCAAAAGCATACACCAAAGTCAAAAAGAAAAGTTAGTTAAGTTTTCTATCGCTACACCTGAAAGTCTGCACAAAGAGCTAAAGAAAATAGCGATTGATGAGGGTATAGATTTGAGGCGTTTCTTCTTGCAAGCTGCATTAGAGAAATGTGAAAGGCTTAATCATTCACTCAAAGAAGCATATCCTGATTTCCTGTAATACGGATATATGCAAATACGCCAAAATGGAACAGTGTTTTTCCTCTTTGAAGGCATGACGGCTTTCCTCTCTTGTCTGACGATAAAGCCTAACTTTTCGAGCAATGCGTTGGTTTTACATATTACTGGATTACATCAGAGAATCATTGAAGTCCTCAAAAAACCTTCCTTTGCTTTTTGATACCTTCCTTTATTCGACAAGTAATTGGATAAAGCTTAGCGACTTTGACCTGATTGGAGTACGCTAATTTTAGATGCTCTATAGTGCGTTTAGGTTATATTTTTGAGTTTTGATTTCACGCCTTCTAAATTTATGAATACGTCTTTGTTCGTTGATAAAGTCAATTTTAGAGCTGCCCCTATTGGTTTAAAATTGCTCCCTTAAAATATCATTTACGTCAGTTGTTCAACTTAAAAATCGGTTCCCCCTAAAGGTCTCCCCCAATTTTATAAGTTGACCATCTGCCTTGATAAATGATTGAATTTTGGGAGCATAAATTTTATAAAACCAAAAAGGAGCAACTAAAATGACAACTTCATACAACTACGCAAGATTAGACGGTACAATTGATAATGAGCCAAAAGAAATCACAACCGATAAATCTACTTTCACTACTTTTTCGGTCTTAACTAAAATAGAAAATAGTACTGATTGGCACAAAGTTCTAGTTTTTGATACCAACAATATTGTTTACGCAAATGGAGCAGAACTTGAAAAAGGCACAAAGGTTAGAGTAGATGGCTACATTTCTAATCGCTACAGAGAAATTAAGGATGACAATGGTAAAGTAATTGCCAAAGTCAAAGAAACAAGTATTATCGCAAACAAAGTATTTGTTGGCATATAATACAATTAAGGGAGTCCGAAAGGGCTTCCTTTTTTAGCTTAAAAAAGAATGAATAGCAGCGAAGCCAAAAAACTAAGCCTACCTGATATTATGGCTCATTTAGGCTATGAGCCGATCAAAGTGGTCAAAAACGGTTTAGAATTGTGGTACAATTCTCCATTTCGTGCCGAGAAAGCTCCGTCCTTTCACACCTCTTTTTTGGGTGGTAAATGGATATGGAATGATTTTGGAGATAAAGGTGGCACAGTGATAGATTTTGTCATGCGACATGAAAACTATTTTAGAATAAGTCAAGCCTTACAATTTTTGGAGCGTTTTGAAAATGCTCCATCTAAAAATCAACTTCCTTTTTCTTTTCAACAGCAAAGCCGTTCTAAAACTGAAAATATCCAAACGGAAAGCTTTGAGCGAGAACTAGAATTTATCTCTGCGAGTAAAATTCAAAATCCACTGATTTTCTCTTATCTAATAAAGGAAAGAGCGATAGACAAGAAAGCAATTGTAGCACACCTTCAAGAAGTTACTTACAAAAACTTAAATAATTGGAGAACCTACTTCGCTTTCGACATGAAAAATCAATCAGGAGGTTACGAAATTAGAGCAGCCAGTAGCAGGCTCAATTTCAAATCTGCGCTGATAAGAAAAGATGTGAGCCTAATCCTCCAAAACGGAAAAGAACTTTTCCTCTTTGAAGGAATGACGGATTTCCTCTCTTATTTGACAATAAAGCCTGACTTTTCAAGTAATGCGCTGATTTTACACTCTACCAAACTACTTCAAAGAGCTATTTCCATCATTGAACAACATTCCTTTGACATTATTCATGGCTATTTAGACAATGATTCAGCAGGTCAGTCAGCAAGCAATGAACTCAAAGCCAAATTTGGGACTCAATTTATCGACCAAAGAACCTCTTTTGCGTCTTACAAAGACCTCAATGAATGGCTAGTGAACCAATCAAAATAAACCTTTATTTCTGTCCTGATATAAAACACTTTTGAAAGCTATTTTCCGTATCTACTGGATTACCTACAATTGCCTTGCTTTCTGCTCTTTCTTGAGTTATTAAACCCCTTTTGGATTTAGCATTTCTGGTAAATCAGCTAAGAAAAAAAACGGTTTCTAAAAACGAGTTTTCAGACACTCCGTTTTTTGTTCTTTCGGCATTTTCAATGCCTTTGCAGATTTCCCTGTAGAAATGCCTTTTTTCAAGGGGTATAACTTAATAACCCAATCAAGGAGAAACTAAAATGGCAATTAACAATACAGTAGAATTAATCGGAAACATGAATACTAAAGGCGTTCGTATCATCGAAAGTGAAGACAAAAAGACATTTGCAGCCTTTTCACTAGCAACCAATGATAGCTATAAAGACAAAGATGGCAATTGGCAGGATAAAAAAGAGATTTGGCATGATATTGTTGCTTTCAGTCCTGCACTCATTCAAATCCTAAAAGGATTTAATGAAAAAGCTAGAATCAAAGTAACGGCTTCGCTTTCTTATCGCACTTTTGAAGTTCAAGATGCCGATGGTCAAATCATCAAGAAAAAAGAAGCTTCCATTATCGCTAGAAAGATAGAACAAGCTCCAATCACTAAGAAAAATCAAGAAGCTTAGTGATTCTTACAGGAGGGCGAAAGTCCTCCTTTTAAATATCCCAGACGCTGTCTGGGGTATTTCATTCTTAAAACTGTAGACACCGTCTGCCGAATTCTCTTTCATGAATTTTCTTGCAAAAACACAACGTATAGTTTAAAATAACAACTGGTGCTAGTCACACTAATGCTGTACAGCGGATACCACTCCCGAAAGAGTGTTTTTTTGTGTCTTTTTGATACAATATCTACTAGATACAAATGCTATTTCGGGAGTCTGCAAAATACAATAGCCGTAAGGTGAATATGCAGGGATATCACTGTACAGATATCTGACTAGCTCCCGAAACCAAGAGAAAGGGGGAAAGAGTGGCAAAAGAAGTCATTTACTATGAACACTTGGGTGCAATTCTTAAAGCATACAGATGCTTTAGGAAGATCAAAGCAGTTGAAATTGCTACAATATTAGGTGTTTCCGTTCAGCAGCTCCACAAATATGAGAAAGGGAAAGATCGAATACCTATTGATAAATTGGAGCGATATAGTAATCGTATTGATGTATGTGTAGAAGAGATATTGGATTGGTCTAAGAAGATCAAAACTATCTCCTAGAGCAGTCTATCACATACTATTCAATCTAATCACAAACGCTCTTCAATCATGATTTTATCAATCTCAGATTCCCACTCGTATTTAGTTTGCATAAACTCACTATCAGGTTCTTTTAGCCACATCAAGCGATGTTCTGATAAATAATCTAAGATTAGATTGAGCTTTTTGCCTTCAATCGTAATGCTTAAAGAAGAAGTATTCAGTACTATTTTACTACTTCCATTAAACACCATTGGCGAGACAACTTCATGATACTGGAAAATGTGCTGCTCTCCATTCTGCAAGATGATTTTGAAAGCAATCGAAATAGGTGCATCATGAATAATGCCCTTTGTCACTCCAAAAAAAGTGAAGTTCCTAGCATCTCTTACCTTCGGAGGGGTTTTTAATTCCTCCACGTTTTGATCGGTAGTGTATAAGCGAGATCGAAAGTCGCTATTTCCCCTTGACTGCTGCATATTTTATAGGTTTTGACGGTGCTTGCTTAACATCAAAATTCATCATTTCCTTTCCCTTGTTCCACATATTTGATGCTTTGGAAAGCCCTACTTTTGCAATTTGATTAATTTTTTTCAGTTTGTCTTTTATTGATACAACTTCGTCTGTTTTTGCGTTTGTCGCTTCCATTGCAGACATTCTAGCAGAAGACCTTTGAATCGTGTTTAAAAGGGTTTTCTTATCATCAGTGTAAATTGAAATATCAAATTTACCCCTCGATGCAGAAACATAGAATTGTTCTTTGTTGCTTGCTCGTCCTGATGCAGAACTTTGCATCACTAAGACTTTGTTGACGGACTTTCCTTGCGCACTTGGAGAAGTGGTATAATAGCCATGTGTGAAGTTTCGATAGTTCTTATCCAAAACCAATTCGTTTCTACCTGTAGAAACATGGATATTACCATCTTTGGTAAAACCTTTGACTTCCAATATTTTCTTATTGTCCAATCGCTTTTTCTCATTGGAAAACCCATTTTTGGTAATGCGAATAATATCGCCTTTGGCTAGTCCAATCTGTTGATTCTCGTAAACCGAAAAATCTGAGGCTCTATTCATTGGAAGTACTAGCGGTTTTGATTGATTGCCTTTCTCTTTTTCTCCAACATTTTTCTTTTCAACAGCAGCACTTGCTTCGCTCAACGAGCGAAGCAAAATTTGCTCATTTTTATCTTTGCCTACTACACTATATTTTCCCCTACGATCAAAGCCTTTCACATTCTGATGAAATTGTATCGTCATGCCTACTTCATAATTCCGACTATCCTGCTTTTGAGCATCGGTATAAGATAAATCCTCTTGCACTTTAAAGCTCTTATCTTCTTTCGCTAACATACCCTCCTGCTTCAAATCTTTGCGTAGAGCGTCTGTAATGAGCTTTCCTTGCTTATGAGTAGTAGAGACTACTAAAACCGATTCCTTCGCCTTTACTGCTTCAATATAGCCTTCTGAGATGGCTTTGAGATTCTTTGATAGACTGGTATTTTCTTTAATTGCGCCCATTTGATCTAAGGCTTCATATCCTCTTAGCATCTCTCCATCAGATAGGAGTTTGACGGCTTGCTTGTAGTTATCTACTTGCTGTCTTTGAATCTTAGAAATATAAGCAGGTTGGATATCCGCATATTTTTGCATCAGGCGCAAAGCATCGCCTCGCTCTACTGCTCCATGTTGGCGTGTGTCTCCTGTTAGGAGTAAGCGTGCATTTTGCTCTTTGGCAATTTGCATGACCCGATTCATGCTTTCATTGCCAATCATACCCGCTTCATCTACCCAAATTACCCCATCTTTGCAAGCAGTTTGTTTTTTCTTATCGTCGAATAATGCTTTTAGCGTGGTAGCATTTTCAAAACCGTCTGCTCTTTGTACCCCACGCGAAGCATCTGCAGAAGGTGCAAAGGCAGAAAAGGAAAGTCCTGCCTCTTTGACCCCTTCTGCGATTTCTTTCACTGACCAAGTCTTACCCGTTCCTGCACCACCTGTAATGACAATAACTGCATCTTTGGAATTGAGTGCATGATTGACGGCATTACTCTGCTCTGCGCTCATTTGCTCATTTTTGATTTGGTAATCGCTATGAATAGGAGAAAAGATGCCTTTACTGGCTCTAGCATTTTGTACCAAAGCTTTTTCTTCATCTAGTGCGCTTTGAGTGGTGTAAATCTGTCCGTCCTTAGTTTTTCTAGGAATCAATTCTTTATTGTCGGCAATGGCTTTTTCTAATTGTTCAGGACTCGCAGAGCCATAAGAACGGGTAAGCGCATGAATCATTAATTCCTTATGCTCCACAACAGATTTACGACTAAGTACATGCTCAATCGCATAAGAAACTGCTTGGTCTGGATTTAGCTCTTTACCTTTACCGCCTTGTTCTGATTTGGTTTGAAGGATAAAATTGTATTCCTCTTTTGTTAGTCTAGACAGCCACTCTTTATCTAATTCAGCTTGATCCAAATTTTCAATCTTCTTGCCTCTAGTTTTCGCGCCAATCTCACTTTTTTGTTCGGCACTCAAAAACTGCCCTTTGGCTGCTGCCTTTGCTTGCAGTTTTTGAGTAGCAGCTTTAATCTCCGTAGCTCGATTGGAATATTTTTCAATCAAGGAACGCTCAAAGCCAGCGATTTCAAAGCTCTTGCTATTGCGTTCTATATCATAGCCGACCTTTCGCAACTCATCGGCAAGAAAGGAATTAAAGAGACTTTCATAGTATTGCCCGTCAGCTTTGATATTGCGAAATTTACCTGCCTTCCATTGTTTTTCTTTTTTATCGTAAGTGGCATTAAAAACAATGGTGTGTTCGTGTAATTGAGGATCAGGAATTGCTTTGTTGTTTTTATCAAGCGACCATTGATTACTAGATTTTTTGACAGGTCTAGATTCTTTATGAGTAAATGAAGCATAGACCAAATTTTCAGTAGTGCGATTTTCATTTTTGCCATTTTTGCGCACTCTAGTTTCCATATTGGATTCTACCGCTTGCATGGTTTTGTCTTTAGCCGTTCTGAAAGCTTCGATGATCTCTTTATCTTTGGTAATGGCTTCAACTATGGAAACTGATTTAGGAACGGAGAAAGTGAACTCATAAGCGATGATTCTATTCTTGACATTGCGAGCAGTAAGTTGACTTAAATCCTCTGGATTTTGATTGTAGCAGAGAGCTTTAAATTGCTCTCTTTCTACATCACCTTCTAGCCCTAAAAGTTTAGCAGCACGACCACCCCATTTGCCAATGGTGTTTTCTTTTTCGGCATAATAATCTGATTTTGCCAAGCCGTGGTCAAAATAATTTATAGCCTGTTCAGGTGATGAACTAGGTCGAATTCTAAGCATAAAATATGGTGTAATTTTCTGTCTAAAATTACGAAAAAATGCGATGTGGCGCAAGGATTTTATCACAGAAAAAATCCTTGCAGACGTCTGCCCTTAGCATTGCTAAGGAAGTAATAAAACACCCATGATTAACGTTAAAACAATCCAAAACAGAACGAAATGAAAATTGATGAAAACTATGATCCGCAGGCTCATTTTGTAGAAGTGCAAAAAAGAATTCAAACCGAATTGGGTGAGCCAGTTACGCCTTCTTGGAAAGAAGTTTTAGAAGATTGGAATGGAAGAGCAAAATACCTTACACCTAGATGCTTTATGTTTTTGGTTGATCTTAAATTACATCAACCAATTCTAACTACGGGTATGAGCGTGTTAGGTTATGAAGAAAATTGGAAATTTACAGGACAAGAGTTTATTGATCTTGTTCATGAGAATCAGAAAAAGTTGCTGTCGTATCAGACCATAAAACTATATGAGTTATTCTTGGAATATCCTGAACTAATTCAAAACAAAGGAGCGACTTATTGTACAAGTAGAGGCATTAAAGATGCCAGTGGTAAATACCAATTGGCTTATCAAATTGCTTTTCCTGTTCAATACGATTCTAATGGAGTAATCGCTAGATACTTGAGTCACTACACAGTACTTGGAGAATATAAAGGTGAGGCGTTAGAAACTAATATGTACGCTGCTCCTCAATTTCAAAAAGAACAAAAAGAATTTAGAAAGCTCATCAGAGGAATCAAAGAGCATATGATTGAAGGATTAGGATTTACGAGAACCCAAAAGCAGGTAATAGATAAAATGGCATTAAAAAGATATTCTAAAAAGGAGATCGCTGAACAAATGGAAATCTCTCCTAGAACTTTGGAAAGTCATAAATCTAATATTATTGAAAAAGCCAAAGATGCGTTTCCTTTAAATAATTTTAACAATGCAGAAGATGTTATCTTATATCTTGAACAGCAAGATATTATTAGACTTGTTCAGTCCTGACAATCAGTTATTTAATAGTAAAGAGTAGTTAGCGAGTCCAGCACAAATACCAATAATTTGATTCTTAAGTTTTGGGCACTTCAAACGACATCGATTTTTCAAAATTCTGAACTTCTTAAGCCGTCCAATCGCATGCTCCACAAAGATTCTCTCTTTACTAACTTTTTTATTCTTCTCTTTTTGCTCTGGGGTCAGTTCAGGATGAGGATTTTTCTTTGACTTTCTCTTTCTTTTTTCCCCAATGATTAGCTCTTTAAATTCATACAACTTTGCTACTCCAATAAATCCAAGATCAAACAAAACTCTTAATTGAGAGAACCAATCCTGATCTGGCGGAAACTCTTTTTTCAATATACCCATATCAACATTACTCCCATCATATAATTGACTGACAAAGTAAAT
>JBCDFY010000263.1:0-9606 GCA_039176995.1 Bacteroidota bacterium | reverse complement strand
GCAATCAGGTATTGTGAAATTTGCTTTGCCTTGGGACATCAATACAGAAAACACCATTCTACCCAATTCGCTTCATTGGCTAAGAGCTAGTGTTCAAGACCATGTAGCGGCAATCGGAGAAACGCTAAGTATTCACGCACAAGCTGGTAAACTTACCTTTCGTCAGCAGCCTGATAATGATTTGCAGCGACTCAGTAAGCCCTTAGCAGCAGAACAAATTGCAAAGCCTGTCGAAAATATTGCTCCGCTAAAAGGTATCCTACAAGCCTATCCTTCCTTTGGTGGGCGCCCAAAAGAAACCAGAGAACATTTTTATACGCGCGTTAGTGAGCGTTTACGACACAAAGGTAGAGCCATCACAATCTATGATTACGAACGCTTAGTATTACAAAATTTTCCATCTGTTTATAAAGCAAAATGCGTGACCCACACACTGGGACAAAGAGGGAAGAATGGACAAAATCATACACATGCACCAGGTTTTGTGACCCTGATTGTAGTGCCAGATTTAACCAATTTGCAAGTAGTCAATCGCTTTGCTCCTAAAGTCCCTTTAGCCATGCTAGAAAAAATTGAAGCTTTCCTGAAAAGTGTGAGTTCTCCCTTTGTACGCATCAAGGTCTTAAATCCACGCTACGAAGCAGTGGATGTTGCTTTTGAAGTAAAATTCAAAAAAGGGAAAAGCGAAAATTTCTATCGTACTGAACTGCGTAAAAGTATCAGAGATTTCCTCACGCCTTGGGCGAGTGAAGGCAGTAGTAGGATTGTATTTGGTGGTAAGCTGTTTCAATCCACCATTATAAATTTTATCGAAAATCAAACGTATGTGGATTATCTCAAAAATTTTGAGATGAAGCGGCAACTACCATCAGATAATATTTCTGACGAACAATTATCCTTATATGGAGCGAAAGAGGAAATTAGTGGTCTGACAGCTAATTCTGTGTTGAACGCAGGAAAAATAAATGTCAGAATAGCAGTTGTTAGTCCCCAGCAAAATGAAATGGTCGCTTATAAGATCAATGGAACAGCTATAGGAACTGCTGAAATTGCAGGATAATAAACCCAATAATCGCAGCCTGCGATAACATTAAAATATACAATTATGTCTGTAAAAAGTAGAATTGCGCTGAAATCAAGTTTTCAAAATGGGACAGTCCCAACTGGTGCGGATTTTGCCATTTTGATTGACTCTATGCTCAATATGCGCGATGACCATTTCTTCGGGAAGTGGCAAGCTAGTCGTGCTTATAAAAACGGAGACGTAGTCCTACATAATAAGTCCATTTACCAATTGGTGCGTGAGGAAGGAGCAAATAGTGATTGTGAAGATGGAAATAATACAGAAATCACATTAAGCCCATATTACTGTAGTAGTTTGCCTCCTTCAGAGGATGAAAATAACTGGTGTCCATTGGAGCTAGAAGTGGCTGATAATGATTGGACGGTCTTCTTAAACGAAAGCGATGACGGACTGACAGAAGATCAAAAGTTAGCGCAAGGTATTATGTTAGCGGCGGTATATGGAAAAGTGGGCGTGGGGAGAAATCCTGAGGAATACAATGCTCAAAACCATCCTCAACTTGGAGGAAAATTTGAAGTCTTTGACAAAAAAGAAGGTACTGTTGGTCAATATATAGTTGCACCTGAAGATACAGATAGCGTAGATCCTACTATTCAAATCAATAGAGGGGAAGACGATCCGCTCTATGTGAAAAATAGCGTGGCAGAAGAAAAAGTTAATTGGATTACGAATACGCCTATTGGATTCGCTTTTAAAAAGATAGGTTCAGAAGAAGTCATTTTGAGAGAAACGGCTTCCATTACAGAGCAAACTACCGATACCGATGCAGCACCATCTCCTTTGCAACTCATGTTAATTACGTCCAAGGGCAATTGTCCGCAAGTCGGAATAGGTGCAGATAATCCTGAGGCTATGCTAGATGTGAAAATGGGGGATCAGGCACAATTTTTAGCACTAAATGGTCAGGCTAGTACCATATTACTCAATCTGAAATCTAGTTCTGGTCAAAGTTATTTAGCCCAGCAAATCGATTATGACCAAAGCCTATTTTTGACCAATGCCTCAAAAGGTTTGCACTTTGGTAGTGCAGGAAATCTAGAAGAATTGAAAAATGGCAAAGGAAGTTATAAACACTGGATGGGAATTGGTCGGGATGGCAATGTGGGGATAGGTACCAGCGATCCAAGTGCTAAACTAGAGGTATTCGATAATCAGGAGGACAACGATCCTGCGGGACAATTCAAAATGAGCTTCAAAAATACCAATCCTGCTTTTAGTATCGTCAATATGCGTCCTGGTTCACAAAACAACTACCTGACGATAGGGGCGGACAACAATCAAGCAGTATTCCTTACGGACTCCGATGAAGGGTTTTATTTTGGAAAGGGAGAAGATGGTACAGCAGAAGGTAAAGAAGAAGAAAACGTCAATCAAGACAATCCCAAATTACTACTGAGCATAAAGCCAGATCAAAAAGTAGGCGTAGCCATAGAACCCACTGACGGTTACGAACTGGATGTGAATGGCAAACTGCGCACTTGTGGAATCTTCATGGATACCAATACGGATAAGATTGACAAAACAGAAGACTTAGGGGAAGTAATGAGTAAGCTACTACGATTGCGTCCGATTAAATATAAATGGAATGATAATAAACCAAATGCTAGTGACCTGGGAGAGCAAATAGGTTTATTTGCGCATGAGGTAGAAGATTACTTCCCAGAATTGGTAAGAAAAAACACAAATGATAGAAAATTCAGTGTGGCCTATCCCAATATGGTTGCTGTATTGGTGAAAGCATTGCAAGAACAACAAGAGACTATCAAAGAGCTGATAGACCGAGTAGTGGAATTGGAAAGAATATGTGCTGATAATAAGGGGGCTTAATTTATTTGATAGCGAGTAGCCGAGAAGAGTCATTGATTAATAAAGTAAAACAATAGAATGCCCGAGGCATTACAAATCATAGAAGACCGGAATATTCCTGATTCCTTAAACTTTGTGGAATTAAGGCGAAAAGGAATAGAACACATCGCTGAACTGTCGGGCGACTTGTGGACAGATCACAATGTGCATGATCCAGGCATTACTATGCTGGAAGTACTATGCTACGCTCTGACGGATTTAGGCTATCGAACACAATTCAAAATAGAAGAGCTACTAGCTCGCCCAGATCAAGACCTCAGAGATAGTATTCCTGATAATAACTTCTTCACACCTGCTCAAATTTTAAGCTGCAATCCACTTACTGTGCTAGATTATCGCAAGCTGCTGATAGATATTGACGGTGTGAGAAATGCTTGGCTAGAACCTGCCACCGAAGCAGAAATAGCTCTTTATATAGATACCGAAAAAAGTCAATTATCCTTTAAACAAACGGCAACTACAAAACGGAAATTACAACTCAATGGTCTTTATCACGTCTGCATAGAATTAGAAAGTATCCGTCCACAAGAACAAATTAAAAACAATGTTGAAGGAGGTGATGCTGCCAGTAGGATTTTAAAAGAAGTAAATGCCAAATTACATGCTCATCGCAATTTGGGAGAAGATTTCCTAGAAGTTAGTGTATTACAAGAACAAGCTATTGGGCTTTGTGCTGATATTGAGTTACGGGCAGGTGCTGATCCAGACGAAACGCTTGCCAAAATCCTAGAGAAGGTAGAATTATTCTTTTCTCCCCGCATGAATTTCTATACTCTCCAAGAAATGTTGGCAAAAGGTCATAGCATGGACGAAATCTTTGAAGGTCGTCCGCTCACACCAGATAGTCATGGATTTATAGAAGTAAAAGAACTAGAAAAACGCCAGCGTTGGACAGATATTAGGGTATCAGATCTTTACAGAGTCATCATGGAAGTGTCTGGTGTCAAAGGCATCAAAAATTTGACATTACGCAGCACAAAAGAAAGTGGAGCAACTTTAATAGAAGACTGGTGCATGACCTTGAAAGAAATGCATTATCCCGTCATTAGCCTGGCGTCTTCGTCCATTCGCTTTTTTAAAGGTGTTCTACCGTTTGAGGCAGATAAAAATAAGGCCAGATTACTTTTCCAAAAACGACTTTCCAATTACCAAAAAGTAAAACTAGATAAAGAACAGTTAGACGGTAGTATTCCAAATGGAGATTACAGAACAGATTTAGGAGAATACTATTCTATTCAGCATGATTTTCCTACGGTATATGGCATTGGAGAGGACGGCATTCCTAATAGTGCAAGACCAGAGCGAAAAATACAAGCCTTACAGCTCAAAGGCTATTTGCTATTCTACGATCAGTTGCTCAGCGATTATTTGATGCAGTTGGCAAATCTGAGGGAGCTATTTTCTTTTCAAACAGATGAATCGCGAAGCAAACAGCAAAACCAAACCTTTTTCACAGGAAGTTTGGACAGTGTGCCTGAACTAGATCGCCTCGTTCGCTTTCATGAAAATACAAATGCAGAATTTAGGGATAAGCAAGCCTTTGCATCTCTTTGCGAACCCACATTTAATCGTCCAGAAGAACGTGCTGCTGGGGTCTTAGAATGGATATATGCTTTTGAAACGGATAAAGTGGTAGTGTCAACTATTGAAATGGGTGGCCACTATTTTTTTAGTTATACGAATCAACTTAGTGGCGCAGAGCTTCGCAGTACCGTTTATTATCAGGAAGAAGCAAAGGCAATGCAAGTAGCACAGTCTTTGATGTTTCTGGGGACACAAAAGCAAGCCTACCGTCATATAAATAAGCAATTAGAAGAAATCTATACCTTCGATTTTATCTATCAGCCATCAGATTACAAAACTTTTTCGGATGAAATTTTAGAAAGCGAACAAAAATACAATCGCCGCAGAGATCAATTTTTAAATCATTTGCTGGCGCGTTTTTCTGAACAATTCACAGATTACGTGCTGCTGACCTTCGCTCTAGAAGGAAAAAATAACGATCCCAAAAAGATCATCGAAGACAAAGCCAGTTTTCTTCAAGCTTATCCTGAAATTAGTCGAAATAGGGGAAAAGCCTTTGATTATACACAAGAAAAAATTTGGAATACAGACAATGTTTCTGGTCTAGAAGGAAGAGTAACTCGCCTAATGGGCGTACACGATTGGCAACGAAAAAGTATGGGGAACTTTGAGTTGGTAGATCGTCAAGGTGAAAATTATCTATATGAGCTATACGACAAAATTGCTTGTGGCTCAAGAACAAATCAGTCTTGCTGTGAAGTAGCAGAAGATGGAGACAAAACCCATCACAGTAGTCCTTTATTCAGAAGTTTAAAAACCTTTACGAAAAAAGACGAGGCACAAGAGACCTTCGCTGATGAGTTTTTAAATCTTGTCAAGAATCGAAAAAATTACCGCACATTTGGTAATGAGATGGAGCAAGCGTATGGCTTCGAGATAGTTGATGAGAACGGAATTCCAGTCATAGCGCATCCACGAGTATATAGCAGTCATCAGTTGAGAGAGGAAGCTATGCACTGTGTACAAGAGTGGCTTAACGATAGTCCCAAAGCAGAAGAAAATGATGAAATCGTATATGGCGATGATACGGGCTGGATAGCACAAATTAATTCTTTTGCCGAAGGATATTATTTTAGTTTAAGGAATGAGGAGAGTAAAGAAATCTTCAAGAGCAAAATAGGATACACCACAGAGGAACAAGCTTGGAAGGCATGGTTAGATTTCACTACATCTGCTAAGCAAAAAGAAAACTACCAAGCAACATTAGATATTTATGGAAATCACAGTTTTGAAATCATAGGAGAAGAGGAAGAATCCGTCGCTTTTCATCCTCATCATTACGAGGATATTGATGATTGCAAAGCTGCCCAAGAAAAAGCATACCGATACTTTACACAACAAACACTAAATTATGACTTACCTCAATTACCCAATTCTTATCATTGGCAGTGGAAAGTAGAGGAGGTAGAAATGCTGAAAAGTGAGCATGCTTTTAAGAATAAAAAACAAGCGATTAGTGCATTTTATCTGGCTTTGCAGCAAGGAAACTTTGAAGACGAGAAGACAGCCGATCATAAATTTTATTTCTCTATTCAAAAAGCATACGAACACCCAAAAGATGATGGTAGCTTAGAGATGCGAAAGCTGACTTTGGCAACATCAAAAATATTTGAAACAACGGAGGAGCGCCGAGTAGCTAAAGATAAAATAAAAGCCTTCCTAAAAGAGGTCATTACAGAAAAAAATCAAGCTTTTCAATATGAGCTAAGAAATGAGGAGAATCAAGTCTTGCTAGAAAGCAAAGCATATTTTGTAAATAGAAAATTCGCTAATTGGGCAGCAAAACAAGAATTGCCCTTGGCTTGTGAAGCAGAAAACTTGAAAATTGAGCGGGCAGATGGCTGCACTTGGCATGTCAATTTATACAATGAAGCGAATTGCTTGATAGCTCACACAGCGATCTTCAAGGATTTTGAAACAGCACAGCAAAGATGTAAGGAAATCCTAAAGACTGTTCCAGAATTTGAAGATTACACTAATATCACGGCTACAAAACGACAAGGCTATTCCTTTCATATCCAAGTAGATGAGATAGATTTACTAAGCGGTATGCAAATCTATGAGCAAGCTGATACCGCCCTAAATGCCTATTATGAAGCTTATAGTCAAGCGCAAAATATTGATAATTATAGAGGTGCTAGCCTTGGTCAAGAAACACTATGTCTGCTAGAAGATACTTGTGGGCAAGCTTTGGTAATTAATTCAGATGTTTCTACACAGTATATTTCAGAAAAAATAAGGAGTCAAGCAACTCCGCTTCAAATAGAGACGGTAGGTGGACAATTTGGTTTTCAATTACTGGATCAAGCTGGAGAAGAAATGCTACTGAATGGAGCTGAAGATTTCTCTGAAGAATGGGAGAGCATTCGTGCCTACCAACAACTTATGGACTCGATTTGTACCGATGAAGAAACTATTGTCAAATACAAACAAGAAGATGCTTGCCAGTTTGGATTTGAAGTTAAACAAGCAGAAAAAACACTTGCAACACATCCAAAATTATATGATACAGAAGCAGAACGGGATGAGGTAGTAAATCAGTTATTGGAATATATTTATACCCACAAATTAGATTATCAACTGGAAGCAACAGGCGGTAAATTTCAATATGAAATCAAATGGTTCAATCGTGCTGAAGTGTGCGAAAGTTTATTCGTTGGAGAAGAAAGAGATAGTAGAAAAGAGGTAGAAGAAGATTTAGCACTGTTGAGATCGCATATAATGGATAAAGCCTGTGATGATCTATTTAAGGAAACTTACGATGAGATCAACGAGACCTTTTCTTTCTGTATTGAAATAGATGGGACATCGAATAAAGCACATAGACCTGAGGGTAGCACACTTTTCAAAAATATAGAAGAAAGAAACCATGTTTTGGACTTGGTCAAAGACTATTTCAATGCGTACAAAGAGCATCAAAATAGCCAGTATTTTCATCCTCATATTCTTCATAATCCTTGTTTAATAAAGGATGATTGTGGAGACGGAGACGAAGAAGTGGCTGCATACCGTAGCTTTAGACTGAAGAAAAATGATTTCAGTATCGCAAAACTGGTCAAAAAATTTGATCGTAGAGACAAAAGAAATGCAGCGGTACAAAATATGGTGCTAGATCGGCAGCAAAACGCTTTAAACTTCACAAAAATCAGAATTGACGTCTATGAAAAACGAATCCAAAATAAGCTCCCAAAATTTCACTATGACTTAGTAGAGGAAGCAAACAATAAGGTGCTTTGGAGAAGTATTGCACATTTTGAAAATGAAGCTGCTGCTGAAAGTGCTGCTATAAAAGACAATTACTTCTTTACAATAATAGAAAGTGCTAGAAAAGCAGGAAATTATAGGAAAGTAGAGCAAGATGGCGGCTTTCAACTGTTTTTGCTCAATGATAAGGGCGAGCAAATTGCAGAAGCCATGGAGGCAGCACTAGCTAGCCATGAACAATGTCAAACTGCACTTCGCGAACGGCTACAATACGCCAAAAATTATCCAATCGTAAAACGCGAAGGACAATGGGCATTTCGTCTGATGGATAAAAAAAATCTCACGACACTTTGGAAAAGTACTGCGACTTACTCAAGTTTTGAAGCTGCTTGGGAAGGCTTTTATCATTTTTGGAATCTACTTGCTTATGAAGGAAACTATACCTCTATTGATTATCCAAAAGCCTGCTTATTTAAAATTGTATTAGGTGAAGTTTTGCTGGAAGGAAAGCGTATTTATGAGGGTAAAGAGGAGAACGTGTTGGCTCGTTCTGTAACTACTACAGATCAAATAGAGTTAGAAAAAATCAAAGCAGAACTTGAGGCCTATCAAATCTATGCCAATACAGAACAAAAACTAAAACTAGATATTGGTACATCCTCCTCAACTGGCAAGTTTTGGATTATACTGAAATCAGCGGATGAGGATATTGACTTGATGAAAAGTGGAGGGGAATATGAAAGTGAGGAAGAAGCAAGAGATGATTTCGTGAATTTTATGTATGTGCTAGGATATGGGCATTACAATCTCCAAACAGTTTTTGGAACGCCTTTACTCGTACTAAATGAAAATAAAACAGATATACGACCTTTCGCAAGCTCAATCAATTTACAAAGTATAGAAGATGGAGAGAGACTAGAAAAAGTGGTAAAAAGTTTTGGAAAAAAAGATTTTCTAAACATTCAAGCAGAGCGTGCAGATAGTAGCAATTTATTTCAACTCGTGCTTCGCAAACAAGCCTCTTTCAACAATATCAATGTCAACCGACTTGTAGCACGCAGTGAGCAAACCTATCCAAATAGACAAGCTGCACAAGCTGCAAGCGATAGCTTTGAAAATATACTAGAGACCAAAGACCTCAAAAAACAAGAACTTACCGATGAAGAAAGTCTATACGTTTTTATAGACGATGAAAAAACATCTTCTGTAAATGCAGCAGAATCTTATGCTTGGGAAGAAGTAGGTAATTTCCTAGAAGTAATTCAAAGAAGTGGAGGCATACAAAATATTACCTATCCTCAAAAAGGAGGAGCTTATAGCTTTCAGTTTGTAAGCAAAAACTACACACAAGCGATTTATCCGCATCACTATTACTCTAACGTACAAATAACGCGTGTAAGGGACTGGTTATTCGAGAAGATGAACTGTACGTATGACTTGTTTTCTGTTGCAAGTAGGGGCACTTGTACTATAAATAAACGTCTGTATCATATCATACACGAAGACTGTGCAGGAGAAGCCCCCTTATGGCGATGGAAAGAAAATCAAGTTATTGATCCCGATGAAAGCGAGGAGGAAAAAGAAATTCGAGAAATTGATGGGATGCTAAATGTTTTGCACTTTGCGGCTTTTGAAGGGTGTTATCAATTTGCTCCCGTGTATTTGGGAGAGGACATTTATTACAGCTTACAACTACTAGACGATAATGCACAAGTGATAGCTGAAGCGATTCATTTATCAGAAGCAGGTCGTCCTACCTTACTTCTGCTAGAAGAGAAGGAAGAAGATGAGATAAAAAAGCGTGTCCAACATGCTGAAAAATATCCTTATTTTAAGACTGCAGAAGGACGCTATGGCTTTCAATTTTC
>JBCDFY010000262.1:0-9636 GCA_039176995.1 Bacteroidota bacterium | reverse complement strand
GCTTCTGAACAAACAAAATCTCAAAAATCTTATAATCTTGGAAACCCTGATTCTGACAAAATAACACGAAACTAAGGCGTCGGACGCTTTCAGAAGCGTCCGACGCCTTTCAAAAAGTCCTAGCCAAATTTCAAGCTCCTTTGCCTTTGATGCACGATTGTCTTGGTTTGTAACCAAGATACGATACGCTCATAACACAAATGCTTACTTTTCTGAGTGCCTTAGTGGTTCAAACTCCTAATCAAACTTTGTGTTCCTTTGCTTTCTTTGTGGTTCAAAACCTCGCACCTGCTCCAAAAAATGCTCATACACCCACAAATCCTCCATCGTCCCGCGTCCCCAGCAGGGCGACTGGCCATGAGAAATCCTAAAATAATCCGCCACAATGTCGCCTTGCTGCTCATAATTAAATTCCCAAAATTTTTTGTTGGACTTAATCGCAGCTTGCAGTGCTTCAACGCCTCCATAATTATACCCTTCGGGCGTTCGTTGTGCCCATAAGGCTCTAGGAATATACGCCGCTCCTAAATGTTGATATTGCCAAACGTGTACCAGTTCATGCACTAAAATATCATCGCGCATCTTCCCCCACGAGTTGATAATATTGAAACTCACATAACACAGATGATACTGTTTAGTACCAATACGAGCGCGTTCATCAATACGCACTTTATCTAAATCAATCGCTTCCCCAAAAACAAAGCGCGCCAAATACCGCTCATAATTCGTCAAGCGACGATGCGTTTTCGTATTGCGCGCAACAAACTCGTACAAACGCGTGATGCCCAGTCGTTGCAACAACCAAAAACTCCATTCAAAAACCTGCCAAGTCCAATTCGGTAAAATCACATTAGAAGTTTAGTGTAAAAGAGGCACGCAAAGGTGTGTATAACAAATTGCACAAGTACCTAAAGTACTTACTAAGAGCGACTTGTTTTGGAATTGAATGGACATCGAGTCCATCCAATTCCATCAAGGTTTCTTAAGGACAAAAAATGGCTGAAAAGCCATTTTTTGTCCTTAAGAAACCTTGATCAACTCATGGCGGTTCGATGCCGCCATGAGTTGACAAAAGCAGAGAGCAGAGTCTTTGTTACTTCAAATCTTCTGTAAAAGTGCAATTTGTTATACACACCACGCAAAGGCGCAAAGAATTTTCTTTGTGTTTCTTTTGTCCCTTTGTGGTTCATAAAAGCAACTTGTTTTGTCACAAGCTACGCATAAAACTAAGCAAAT
This sequence comes from Bacteroidota bacterium, assembly GCA_039176995.1. Classification (GTDB taxonomy): domain Bacteria; phylum Bacteroidota; class Bacteroidia; order Chitinophagales; family Saprospiraceae; genus JAAUTG01. The sequence goes on along the minus strand of JBCDFY010000262.1, from coordinate 8,400 downwards.
TTCGTATTTCAAAATACCTTGTTCGATATTTGATATTCTTCTATTTCCCCAATTCCTCTGCTCGCTCCAAAGCCGCCTGCGCCCCAGCCACTATATCCTCATGCACTAACTTCGCTCGATACGTTTTCATCGCCGCTTCCGTCGTGCCACCACGAGAAGAAACTTTTTGTATCCATTCTTGACAAGAAAAATCCGTTTTGCTATACAACTCAATCGCTCCTCGGAAGGTTTGTCCAACGAGTAGTTCTGCTTCCGATTGCGAGAAACCCATCCCTTCCGCGGCACTCATCATTGCATCCATAAAATACCAAACATAAGCAGGTCCACTTCCAGAAATTGCCGTTGCTGCATCTATAAAACGCTCATTTTCAACATAAACCGTTTTTCCCGTTGTATTCAGCAAGTTCTGCACCATCACCAACTCAATGCGTGTCACTTCATCCGAAGACGTAAAAGCCGTCATGCCCATCCCAATTTGTGCAGGCAAGTTGGGCATCGCGCGAATCACCTTTTTTGCGCCCAAAGCTTCTTGTATCGTCTCCATTTTTACGCCCGCCATAATCGACAAAAATACCTGCTGCTTATCCACCTTCTCCCGAATCTTATCAAACAAAACCACCGAGTCCTGCGGCTTCACTGCCAATATCACAATATCCGCTTTTGTCAAACAATCCTCGGGTGTCCCATAAATCGTTCCAATATCTTTCTTCGCCAACTCCACTGCTTTCTCTGGTGACTTCTCCAAAATCATCATTTGCTCTTGTGTTGTAATATGCGAGCGCAAAAAACTCTGTGCATAAGTCATTCCCATATTCCCGCCGCCGATGATTAGTATTTGCATGTTTTTGTTTGTGTATTTATGTACATGAGGGTGCCATTTCCTATGATGCTCTCATTTTGTTCAAAAGTGTTTTCGCATGAGGGGGTCATTTCCCATGACACTCTCATTTATTGGAAAGCAAAAATAGCCTTTCCTGTCAGAATCAAAATCTGTAAGATTGGATAAATTACAAGATGAAACTGTACGCGACCTACAAAGAATCCGTTCGATCCGCTAAATCCGTGTCGAATCTGATTCAGAACATATGAAAACTTTGTAAATTTGGAGCTGTTTTATATCAAAGTACAATGAAATGAGATTTGTAGATGTTAAAAATGATATTGCTTTTCGTAAGATATTTGGAAATGAGCAGAAGACGCTCATTCTCATCTCCTTCCTCAATGCGGTACTAGGACTAGAAGGGGAACAAAAAATAGAAGAAGTCACCATTATCAATCCTTATCTACTGCCAAGAGTGGCGGGAGAAAAGGCCTCTATTATTGATGTGAGAGCAAAAGATGAGAAAGGGCAACAATTTGTAATAGAAATGCAGGTTGCGGATGTAGATGGTTTTGATAAGCGAGTTCAATACTATACCTGTCGCGACTACTCCACACAAATAGAGCGAGGAGAGCAGTATCCTCTACTCAAACCAACCTATTTTATAGGTATTCTGGACTTCAACTTCTTTGAAAGTGAAGATTATCTTTCTAATCATATTATTCTCAATGAAGCAACCTACGAACACGCATTGAAGGATATCAAATTCACCTTCATTGAGTTGAAGAAGTTTGATAAAAAACTAGAAGAGCTAGAAACTTTAACCGAAAAATGGACTTTCTTCTTAAAAAATGCGGAAAATCTAGACGTTATCCCCGAAAATGTAGAAGACGAAGGGTTAATAGAAGCCTATAAGGATGCAGACAAGCACAGTTGGAAAAAAGAGGAATTAATTGCTTACGACAATGCCTCTATCGCAGAACAGGATGAGCGAGGTAGGTTAGTTGCAGCTAAGAATAAAGGCAAGCAAGAGGGGAAGATAGAAGGGAAAATAGAAGAAAGGGAAAGTGTAGTAGCAAGATGTTGGCGCAAAAAAATGGCAATAGAAGACATCGCTGAAATATCAGGCTTGATGGTTGAGGAAGTTAAACAGATCGTCAAAAAACTGGAAAAGCAAGAAGAATGAAGTTCGTTAAGCACAGTTGGAAAAAAGAAGAATTAATTGCCTATGACAATGCCTCTATCGCAGAACAAGATGAGCGAGGTAGGTTAGTTGCAGCCGAGAAAAAAGGAATAGCCAGAGGGGTGGTTAAAGGTAAACAAGAAGGCAAATTAGAAGAAAAAGAAGACGTGGTCGCAAGATGCTGGCGTAAAAAAATGGAAATAGTCGAAATCGCTGAAATATCAGGCTTAACTGTTGAAGAAGTTAAGAAGATCGTCGAAAAACTGGCAAAGTAAGGAGAATGAAATTTTCATACCAAATACCTTCATAATCCTATGAGGGTTTTCCTGTAAAATTTTGAATTGTTGTATTTGATCGACCTTATGGATTTTAGTATGAATGAGCAATCCAAAAGGATGAATGTTAATAACATTCAAGCGAATGAACCGCAAAGCGGGTTAGTATCAAAAAGGCGTTAAAAACAAAATACTGTATGAGCCGAAACCAATTGCTAGCTAAAGTTATAAGTTGGTGTGACAGCTAACTAAAAATTTGAAAATCAGACGCTGAGGTGAGTTTATTTTGTTTAGCTTTTTTGGTACTTTTGGAGCGGGAATAAGCGATCCTTTGGTGAAAGTCCAGTGGACTTTCAAGCGAGAGAACCACAAGGGAATGGGAGAGCAAAATCCGTACAGTCTTGATTTTTTGTTTCTTTTTGATTAAGCAAAAAGAAAAAGCCTTGATAACCAGATATTTCCTCTAATAAACTTTTATGAGAAAACCCTCATGATCATATTTTGCTAGAATCCTGAAAATTCTAAAATCCTGCGAATCCTGATTCTGACAAAAAGAATATCACACCCAAAACTACTTTCCAAAGCCAGAAGCGGACGAGCAAAAAGAAACCAATAAATCGCCTTCCATTTCACTCACTTTACCAAGCACATTCCGACTATCAGTCATTTTTCAGTAACCATCGGCAAAAGCCAAAAAAACATCCAATTTTATTGAGTGAAGCCTCGACTTTTAGACACTATATTCCTTACATTAGCGTTACTAAAACACAAAGGAGCAGGTATCGGACTCCATTTAGAAGAAACGTCCAATACCCAAACTTATTACCTAACACCTACTACTTAGCACCTAAAACTACATGAGCCTAAATCAAAGTTTTTTCTCCTACATCCTAACTACCCTAAAACAAAAAAACTACCGAAAAGCAATCTTCAGACTAGTACTTCTCCTTGTTCTCAGTATGTTGATGGAATTGGTCATCCCCTTTGTCACCAAATCCATTGTAGATCAGGGCATCAACAACCAAGACATCAGCTTTATCAATCTAGTATTGCTTTCGCTACTTATGCTTTCCATTGGTAGCCTCTCCAGCGATGTTTTCCGAAAGTGGTTGCTGCGCCATGTGAGTTTGCGCATTCGGATACAAATGGACTCCCTTTTTATGACCAAAGCACTCCAAAAAACAACCGTATTTTTTGCTCGTATGAATGAAGGAGAATTCATTCAAAATGCCAACGATAATCAAAGAATAGAACGATTTTTCCAAAATCATATTTCTGGTTTTCTTGAACTATTACTTAAACTTACCATCTATAGTTTTGTCCTACTCCAGTTCGATACACGCATTGGTCTGATCTTCCTACTTTTTGTTGGACTTTCCATTATTTGGGATAGTTTCTACATCAATTTACGAGCCAAACAAGATGCTTTAAACTTCAATGCTAGATCATTGGGAAGAGGATATTTAGTGGAGACCATCAACGGTATTACCGATATTAAGGTGAACGGCATGGAAAAGGCACGCTTGGGGCGCTGGTCGGGTATTCAGAAGGTATTGGCATTGAGTAATTTAGAGATGCTGAGCCTCCATCAACAAGTCACCACAGGCGTACTTTTTGTCAATCAAATCCGCGATGTCATCATCATTTATTTTTCTGCTATTAGTGTGGTCAATGGCGTACTGACCCTCGGTGGAATGTTGGCGATACAATACATCTTAGGACAATTAAATAAGCAAACCAATACCTTCTTACTCTTTGTAGTCGAATACCAACAAGCCAAACTAAGCTACGAACGCGTACAAAAATTTGCGAGTGAAGAAGGCGAGGAAGACTTTGGAGAAGGCGGCGCAACGGAACTCCCAGACAATGCCCCCATTGTCTTTGAAGGCGTTGACTTCAGCTACGATGGTAAAAAGACCGTCCTAAAGGACATTGATCTACAAATTCCATTTGGTACGAAAGTGGCCATCGTTGGGGAAAGTGGCAGTGGTAAATCTACCATGGTGAAGATCATGCTCAAATTGATGCCTCCCACCAAGGGTATTGCAAGGATTGGTTCACGCAAACTCGCCCACATCAACACCAAGACTTGGCGCGACAATTGTGGCATCTTATTACAAGAAAGCATACTTTTCCACGGTTCTATCAAATACAATATTACCTTATTAGAAGATGACAAATTAGTCGATTACGAACGCCTAGATCAAGTCGTAGAAATCTGCCAAATCACCGATTTGATACAAGGCATGGAAAACGGCAGCAATACCCTCATCGGGCAGCAAGGGGTTTCTTTGAGTAAAGGACAAGCCCAAAGAGTGATGCTCGCCCGTGCCATCTATAAAAATGCAGATTATCTAGTCGTGGATGAACCCACCAGTGCGCTAGATGCCTTGACCGCTTTCACTGTATTTGAAAATATCAAAGAATATTACAACGACCGCACTATGATCCTCATCACTCATAAAATCAACATTGCGCGTCAAATGGATTTGATTTATGTCGTAGAAGATGGAAAAATTATAGAGCAAGGAAAGCACGACGCGCTAATGGCAAAGGAAGGAAAGTATTATCAGTTGGCGACGATTAAGTAGGAGCTAGTTAGGCGTCGGACGCTTTTGGAAGCGGCCGACGCCTTAAGCTGGATTAACGGTTTCATTTCCCACTTTACCCAGATGAGAGCGCCATAGAAAATGAGCCCCTAATGCAAACTAGGATGTACAAAGTACAGTAAAGACTGTGTCTCTTATTAAGTTTTTGGCTTGAAAAGTCAGAAAAAACGGTATACGACCTACATAATATCCGTTTAATCCGCTCAATCTGTGTCAAAAATAAGAACTTCGTACACGCTTAAATGCAACCCAGATAAAACTTAGTTCTTTTAGTGCCTAAGTGGTTCAAAAAAAACTAAGACGCCCTGGAAAGCAACATGATTGCTCTAAATTCTGGAACGGTCTAAAATCCCTTAGGGATGAGCTATGGGTAGAAATATATTGAGACCGCTCTCAAGTGCCGTCCATAAGGAAAATTAGGTACGAACTATGATTTTAGCACAGTTCGCACCTACGGAGCTTAATAAAAATCTATCCCCAATAGCTACCCATAGTTCGCCTCTACGAGGCTTGAGAATATTCAAGAGCACATCGTAGGCAACGATATCCTCATACAAGCAAACAAACCTTAGTGCCCTTAGTGCCTAAGTGGTTCAAACAAAAAGAAACTTCGCGCCCTCTGCGATTAAAACAACATAACATGAAAAAAATAACGCTAGAAAATGCCAAATTCGATGAGCAACTGCCCAAGAACCTTCTGCACGTAGGTACCTTTATCATTTCCCTTGGCATCCTGATCCTACTCACGGTAGGCTATTTGCTAGAATACAGCGATAAAATCATTGGCAATATCGTACTCACCACTCCAACATTGCCCATTGAAATACCCGCCGAAGCGGATGGAACACTTCAGTTTCTGATAGAAAATGAGCAAGAGGTGGAGAAAGATCAATTGATTGCTTTGATAGAAAGCCCTACCAAATATGAGGATGTGCGTTGGGTGCAAGAGCAATTGAAAGAGGTGGGCGACCCACTAGAAAAAGCGCGTCGATTGGTCAGCCGCTACGAAGAAATCCAGCTGGGCGACTATCAGGATCGCATACTACTATTAAAAGAGCAGGTCAATCGCTACCAAAACTTCATCGCGAACAATCCCTACGCTGCTTTAATCAAAAACAAAAAGGAAAACCTAGCACTCTATCAAGAACGCATCGCCTTAATCCAAGAAAAATACAGCCTTAACGAACAAGATCGGCTACTGGCTGAAAAGCAAAGTGCCAGCAAGTCGAGATTAGCAGAACGGCAAATCATTGCGCAAGCAGAATACGAACGCACCGTCAAAGAAGAACTGGCCAGCCAAATCAAAACAGTGGATAACAAAGCTAGTCTCAACGAACTCCAAATGCAGATCAAGCAACTGGAGCGCGAAATACTCGAAAACCAAAGTGCTTATACCCAAGAAAAGGCAACATTATCAGACAATGTAGTAGTAGCCACCAATGCGCTAGCGGCAGATCTACAGCTTTGGGAAGAACGATACCTCATTAAAGCAGTAAAGCAAGGCAAAGTCATCTTCAAAGAGGAACTCGAAGATCAATACTACATTCAAAAAGGAAAAACGATTTGTACCATCCTACCATTACAAATTTCAGAAAACATCGGGCAACTTGCTATTGCCCTAGATGGAGCGGCTAAAGTCAAACAAGGACAGGACGTCAATGTATTGTTGTCAAACTACCCACCAAGTGAATATGGTATCCTGAAAGGCAAGGTAGAACGCATCGCTCCCCTGCCCGAAAAAGGACTAATGCGCGTGGAGGTAGCATTGCCGGATACTTTGACTTCTACCTATGGCATCACCTTCGACTTTCAACAGCTCGCCAATGGCAAAGCAGAAATCATCACCAATAAATTAAGTTTCGCTGAACGGATATGGAATGAGATTAAAGGAAGGCGGTTAAATCAGTGAGCATGACGGTTTGATTTCCTATCAAGCTGTCATTTGAGGATGAGAAATTGAAACAATTCCATTTTCTATGATGCTCTAATTGAATATTTGGCTTTGGGGTTATAGGTTCTGTATGCTCTAGCTAAGCATAACTAGAATGGGTCAAGGTCTTCTGCAGTAGTCCCACTAATACGCTGCTTATTCATGCTGTATAGATTTAGAAGGTGAAGAAATAGGTTTCAAGCTTGGAGAAATGGGGTTATGGCTGTGGTATGCTTTTTTGAGCATAGCTAGAAGGGGTCAAAGTCCTCAATCGTAGTACCAACTGAACGTTGCGTATTCATATTGAATAGTTTTAAAGGTGAAGAAATAGGTTTCAAGCATGGAGGAGTGGAGTTATAGGTCCTGTATGCTCTAGCTAAGCATAGCTAGAATGGGTCAAAATCCTCTTGGGATATCCCATCTTTTTGATGATTCATATCAATTAGATTTAGAAAGTGAAGAAATAGGTTTAATCTTTGATGGTAATAGGGTTAAGTGTATACCAAATGGCGTTTCTCCATAGTCTTCTGTAAGTAGAGTAAGCGTACAAGTGAAGTACAGAAAGCCTAGTTTTTGAGTGATCAGTTCAGCAAAACGAGCTGTCCTCTGCGCAATCTCATCGTGGAAGCGTTCTAGCTGATCTGTAAAAATATCTGCTTTTTGAATACTAAATATCTTTCTATGATACTGTTCTATGGACTCTTTTAACAAAGAAGGATTTTGATAAAAGAGCTTGGAGTGCGCGTAACTCGTTCCTCCTTCCACATACACTCTAGTATTTCCTTTTAAGTACTTCAAGACACTACTATACCAGTTATGGAGTAACTCAATAGATTCAGTATATATACAAAATGGCGTGCGGAAGAGACTAGAATAATGAACACAGCGCTCATAGATTTGAGAATCAGTTGCCAGTTGCTGCCAGAATTTAGGAATATCTACAATCATTTGGGATAAATTGTATGCCCTGTAATAACGTTTATCGAAACTAAAAGTAAGTCAAAATCTGCACAAACACAAGTTTTCTCGGACAAGCGGTAGCATTTGAGGAGTAAACGGTCAAACTTTAACACTTCTGCTGTATTATAAACATAAATTTTGTACCCAAAAATCATAGCTTTATTAAATCACCCCTCCAACTCCGCAATCTTCTCCTCCAACCACTTCACCCGAAACCCTTCCGTATCTTCAATCTCTTGCTTGATTTTTGCTACTGCTGCCTTATCTCCTGGAATGACTTTGGTGAGTTTTTTCGTGAATTTGATTAGATTTTTGTGGTAAACTCTGCGTGGTTGTGGAATTTCTTTGTGACGGTTGAGATAGACGCGAAAACTTTCTAGTAGAGAATCTAAGGGTTCTATTTCTTCTATGTCATAATAAGTCATGAGAAGAAATGATTTTGATTGTAGACTCAAAGAAATATCAGAATATTCTACCTCTCTCAATAGTTCAATTACTTTATTATAATTTTTTTGCATAAAGTGTAGTCTAGCTAAGTTGAAGGAGACCATATTTTCTCTGTGTTCTTTAGGTAACTTTTCTTTATTGTCTCTAATAAAATTTTCAGCCCATTTGAATTTTTC
>JBCDFY010000261.1:0-9721 GCA_039176995.1 Bacteroidota bacterium | reverse complement strand
ATTGTTTCAATCCAAATTTTGTCGGAAGTAGCTAACGAAGAAATAAAGCTATCCATAAAGAAACCATTTTTTCCCTGTTTCAATCCAAATTTTGTCGGAAGTAGCTAACGAAGAAAAACGCTCCACTGCTGCGCAACTCCAAACTGGTGTTTCAATCCAAATTTTGTCGGAAGTAGCTAACGAAGTTGAAAAAACATCTTAACGCCATCAATACTACTACCGTTTCAATCCAAATTTTGTCGGAAGTAGCTAACGAAGAAGTCCGTGACCGCATCAGTAATAATAATCTACTTTTAAGTTTCAATCCAAATTTTGTCGGAAGTAGCTAACGAAGCAGAATCAAAATTTCACGCAGGATTAAGCCCTCATGTTTCAATCCAAATTTTGTCGGAAGTAGCTAACGAAGACATGAGTTCATGTCCGAAGAAGCGATAGAGCGAAGTTTCAATCCAAATTTTGTCGGAAGTAGCTAACGAAGTGCGTAGTGCTGCCAGCACAAACAGCAGCATAGGAAGTTTCAATCCAAATTTTGTCGGAAGTAGCTAACGAAGCTAATATCCACGCTTGTCCAGATTCGGTTAACCAAGGGGTTTCAATCCAAATTTTGTCGGAAGTAGCTAACGAAGGCTCTATGACTTTCTGGATGAATTATTGATGAACTATTGTTTCAATCCAAATTTTGTCGGAAGTAGCTAACGAAGATTTAAGCGAAAAATTAAACATTTCTTTACAGGATGGTTTCAATCCAAATTTTGTCGGAAGTAGCTAACGAAGACCGCCAACAAAGCCGCCCGAAAAGCAAGGAGAACAGTTTCAATCCAAATTTTGTCGGAAGTAGCTAACGAAGTTCTCATCCCTTTCCCCTATATTCGCACCAGTTACGGGTTTCAATCCAAATTTTGTCGGAAGTAGCTAACGAAGAGTAACACCTACTGCTTGCTATCTTCCAACTATTTTGTTTCAATCCAAATTTTGTCGGAAGTAGCTAACGAAGTTTTGCTGCGCCGCATCCAAATTACACTCACCACTACGGTTTCAATCCAAATTTTGTCGGAAGTAGCTAACGAAGAGAATACTGGCCAAGGCACTTTCAATTGAAAAAGCCGTTTCAATCCAAATTTTGTCGGAAGTAGCTAACGAAGTTCGGTTACGATCATTTTGGCGAAGACTACGGCGAAGTTTCAATCCAAATTTTGTCGGAAGTAGCTAACGAAGTGCGACTTTTCAAAGGTGCAATATTGAATTACAAAGGTTTCAATCCAAATTTTGTCGGAAGTAGCTAACGAAGTCGTCCCTTCTTTTAAATAGCTGTATTTCAATAGTTTATTACTCTTTTAGCCGATGCCCAAAAGCCATAAATTGCTCAATTTCAAAGAACTTTTCGGTTGTTTTTCCAGATTTTCCGAAAACACAAATCATTGACTATCAATAAGATAAGTCGCAAAAAAGCAAGTCTCAAAATAAATTGACCTGCGGAAAGCCTCGAAATGACCTATAACTCGATAATTTGGGGCATTTTTCCTCCTTATCTCTACGCCTACTTCGTACAAATGTTTCGGTAGGTGCAATTTAAGCATCTTTTCTTGTATTTCGTAGCTTTCGGGTACTTTCCTTCGCTAATAATTTGGAGTAGTTGCTGACTATCTCTTTTCACTTTTTCGATCTCCTTTACACCAATGGGCACTTCCACCAATTTATTTTTGCTGCGTGTATAGACCAAATAGCCTTTTTCCACACGCTTCCCAAAATTGCTTTCAATCAGCCAGGCATAACAGTATAATTGCGTTTTGTACGTATCAAAAATGCGATCTTTGTACTCCGCAAATTTGAAGTCCAAAGGCGCCATCGTTCCATCCTTTAGTTCCAGCACTTCATCCACTTCTCCACGCAGCAATTCATTCGTCAAGTACTGATTGATGTGCTTATCGACCACGCCAATTCGTCGACGCAAATACTCGATATTCTGCCGTGCTTTCTGTTCGTGTACATCTCGCCCTTTCCGCACTTTGAAATACTTCTCTTGGTACTGCGGAATCCGAAGCACATACTCAAAATAGGTGAAGCGTGGGCAAAAAAGATATTCTAGTAAATGGGAAGGTGTGATGGAAAACATAGTACTAACTTAGTTTGATGACGTAAGTAATGTTGTTGATTTAACCTTAATAATCAATAGCTTACATCAAATTTATGTAAGTGCTTAACTTAATACGTCTAAATTTTTGTCAGAATCAGGATTTACAGGATGAGAGGATTCACGGGATTTCCCCAAACAAAACGCATAGCATTTCATTTGGAAGGCTACGTGCTTAGAGCATGTTTGGGTCACTATTTTCCTATAAACCAACATTTTATGAACCTGACTGCATGAAAAATAAACCCCGTATCCAGATATGCAGTTAATTTTTCACCTTGTCAGAACCACAAACTCCTGATTTCTAGTTCAATCCTGCTCCAAACAAGCTCTTAGTAATCCTGAAAATCAATAGATTCTGAAAATCTTGATTCTGACAGATTGAGTACTTACAAATTAAATATGCACGACTGCTTAGTCGTTTGAGATAATTCGATATGGTTTTATGATTGTAAAAGTCAGTTGTTACAGTGTTCTGTGGTTGGTCGTTACACAATAACCCTAAAACCATTTAACCCTAAAACCCTTCAACCATCACAAAAACAAGGCTTTCACCTCATCCGTCACCAATTTCTTATCAAAGGCTTGCCCTAGCAAAACTGCCGCTTTCAACTCATTTTTGCTCATCGGAAAGATATAGACCTTATCACGAGCTTCATCTATCAGTTCTTCGATTTGCAACTGTAAACTATCCAACTCATTCGCTTCCAATTTGCCCAAAAAGACCGAATATTGCACCCGATACAATCCTGCTTGTTTGCAGTATTTCGCCACCTTAGTACGCGCTTTGTCATTGGCGATGTCATAGAGTACCCAAGTAATCATAGTCTCTGTTTTAAGTACGAAATTAGGGGATAAGTTTATCCAATTGTTTGACGTTGTCTGTTGGAAATTAAATTTAGTCGTGTACAAAGTTTTTAGCAATGCTCAAAATAAGCTTTGGTCAATCCCTTGAAATCGCGCAACAAGTATGCCTAAAGGTTTTTTATGGACGGAAACACAAAATTCCCCTATTTTTTCCAGAAAAAAATTAGGGGAATTTTGTGTTTCCGTCCGAAGAGAATTACTGAGCATACTTGTTGCGCGATCTTATGAACTTTCTCAGGTTGATTTCAAGTATCGCTTAGACTTCGTAAAAGCCTAGTTTCATTATTCCGATTTCAAAAGCAGTTGATTCGCAAAAGCATGCGCTTCCAATTGAATAATATTAGCGCGATGCTGATTCCGCCCGCGATGCTTGATTTTATCTTCCTCCAAATACTTCGTCAGTCGTTCGAGCAGCAGTACTTTCCCTTCTTTGTTGAGCTGCAAACCATTAGCGAGTTCATCCGTATGCTGTTGGTTCACTTTTTTGGCAGCAAACAACTTGAAAACGACCTCATCCGCATAAGTTCGATAAGGCTCGATGTAGTCATACACCAAGCTTTTGTAATTGTAATCATCGCGATGCAAAAAGCCCAAATAGGGATCGAGTCCAGCGATGATGAGTGCCTTTTCCACCTTGCCGTACAACACACCATAAGCATAATTCAGAAAGGCATTGAAGGCATCTTGCGCAGGTCGAAAACTCCTACCCGAAAAGGCGTATTGCGCTGGAATCAGGTAACTCAATGCCTCAAAATACAAGCGACCTGCCGTACCTTCCAGTCCACGCAACTGATCGGCAACCTGCGCTACCGTCGCTGCGGAAGCGTGTTGTTGCAAAGCCAGTAGCAAACCTTCGATTTTATGGATTTTTTCGTCTAAATAATTGATGTGTTGCGCCCGATGTTTCTTCAAGCGTTTCAATAGTTCAACTTGATTGTTGAGCTTATCCGACAACCACCTCATCGTCCAATGCACCGCTCGCTCATCCAAACTCGCTTCCAATTGCCGCTTGCGAATGCGCGTGGTACTCCCCAATTTGCTGTGCCAAACCCGTCCCATCGGTTGCCCGTAAGCATCCGAAAAAACGATGTCCACATTGTGCTTCAAGGCCAGCACTACCGCATCCGTACTCAAAGCCGCCGAAGTACTCATCACAATGCCTTTCACTTTGTGCGCCGCCAAATGCTTAATGATCGCAGGTGCACCCTTTTCCTCCGCAGGTACTCGAATTTCAAACATGGCATCCTTCACGTGGAGGTAAGTGCCGTAGGTGTTTAGATATAGCTGCATAAGCAAATTATTTTCTGATAATCGTCCCAAACCCCCTCGACACCGACTTCCCAATCGCAAAATAATCGGGCAATTGCGCATTGATGGTAAAGCTGCCTTTGAAGGCTTGCATCTTTTGGTTCTTAAAATTGGTTTTGCGTCCTTCTACTCGGAGCTTGCATGCCAGGCGTTGTTCTGGCGTTGGTCCACGATCTACGCCGCGCAAGGAAGCCACCGTTTGGTTGACCAGCAGCCGTTGGAGTAAAGCATTGCGCTCTTCCTCATTGCCGTCGCGCCACTGTGGATAGTTGCGTTGATTGAGCGGCATCCAAAGCGTTTTGAATTGGTATGCCATATCGGTCGGCATGTAACCTACGATTTGCTCTTTGCACTGAATATTCTTCTGATGGACGGGCAACAGCAGTCCATCAATCCAAATTTCTTTCATCTCCAAAAAGAGTTCCATCAGCAACTTCGCTCCTTCCTGAAAACCCACCAACATCGGTACGCCATCTATCACTTTGTACTGCACCAAAGGATATTGCTGCCGAAAGCCATTACCACCTTCCAAGTGGTTGTGCAACAAAGGCGACCGCTCTTTGAACAGATTACCAAAATAGCCACGTAGCTTGTGCGCATCACGGGTGGAGAGTCCAATTTGGGGGAAAGTGATTGTGGTTTGGTGCATGCGTTTTTTTTGTTTTTGGAAAATCTGCAAGATTTCTAGTTCAAGAATTACTGCGACAGCTTGTCGTAGATTTAGGTTTTGACAGCTTATTTGAGGTCAGCATCTGTAGTTGAAGAATTTCTGAAACAAGCTGTTTCACATTTGGATAATTGCTATATGTTTGATAAAACTGTCGCATCAACCAAAGATTTCTAGTGGAGAAGCTGTTCTGATTTGGAAAAGCTACTTTCAAATCTAAGGATAGCTGCTCCACTGTACTTTTGCCCCAACCATCTCTTGTTTGATGCTCTACAATAAGCTGCCCAATATTCCAATACAAAGACACCAGTGTACGACTTACTTGCTGCATAGCATGTATGCGTCCTTGTTGTACTTTGGATTTGATGTCTTCGAGTAAGGCGTTGTAATTGATAGGTAGATTTTTCATGTGTTGTTCTCGTTTAAATCAAACTAAAAAGTCAAAGATATCCCCCTCCTGAAACCAGATAACCTACGTTCTCCCTAAAATCATCTGCCGAGTATTTGTAACAACTAGATGGATACTCCAATTTAGATACATAGAAATGTAGTTCTTTAGCACCATCAAATGCTATTTCTTCTTCTCCCCACTTCACAGGAACATTCACTACATAATCGTAAAAATCAGCTTTGATGAGTGCGAATTGTTCTCGCTTTTCAAAAATTGACCATTCTGTATTTTGATAGATTGATTTGTATTGTTCCCAAAGTTGCTGGGCTTGCTCATTTAGCTGTGCAAAAACAGACTCTGTTTTTCGATAAGGAATGAAGCTAAATTTGCCCAAATCTTCAAAGTTTAGTTTTTGCAGATGTTCCAATTCTTCTGAAACGATATTGTCAGATTGCTTCTTGACTTCTCTAAAGTAGGCTTCGATCAAGCTTAAATATCGATTCTCATCAACACTTTCAATGTCTCTTAATACATTCTGAGTTTTCATCATCAGGTCTTTCCCATAAAGCATATTACTCGCTTTTTCCAGTTCATCAATCCGATACAGATAGACTGTGCTAATTTCAGGATTTTCCCAATACCGATTTGCTCTACCTGCTGCTTGAATAATCGAATCTAAAGGTGCAAATGCTCGAAAAACGGTGTGAACCGAAATATCAACGCCAGCTTCGATTAACTGTGTAGAGACGATGATATTGGGCAGATTATTTGGTGGATTTTTGATGCGCTCAATAATGGTTTTCCTTTCATAAGGTGTGATAAGCGTCGTCAGAAAGTATAAATTTGCCGAGCCTGAAGAGATTTGCTCTTTGATGGTGTTGAAACAATTTAGAGTTACTTTTTTGGTGTTTAAAATGACTAGTATAGAATCTTTAGGATGATTTGTGTGGTGTTGAATGACCGTTTCAGAAAAATCTTCTAGTAAGATAACTTCATTAGTCTTGTTCACCAGCTTTGTCCGATTGAAAAAATTGAAATACTGCTTATGATTTGGAATGATCTCTACGATCTCTTTTTCTGGTTTAAAGATTAGTGGTTGAGTTGCAGACATCAATATAAAGTAGCAATTGTACTTCTCTCCTAAAACTTGAAATGCTGCTCGAATTAGCTCCCAAAGCTCGTATTGAATTTGTTGGATTTCGTCCAAAATAATGATGGAGTTCATCAGATTTGGCAACTTCAAAAGTTTTCCTTTATGATTGGTAAAAATTCCTTCTAGTAGTTGAACGAAAGTTGTTACAACTATTTCTGATTGCCAAGTCTCAATCAAAAATTGACTGACTTCTGTGCTTTTAACTTCATCTTCTTCCTCTGATTTATATTGCGGTTCCGCTAAGTGATGATGCTTTAGTAGCAGATCGGAAGAAGGATTCTTGAAAATTTCATCGAACACACCATAGTTTTGGTCAATAATAGAAGTGAAAGGAATGGTGATGATGATCCGAGGATTCTGGTGTTCTAACAATTTCTTCAATCGCATAGCAATTGCTAGAGAAGTGATGGTTTTTCCTAATCCTGTGGGTAAAGTAATTGAGTATAAATATTGGGAAGGACGAAAGACTTTATTCAGATTTTCCAAACCTTCTGAGTAAGCTTGATTTTTTAGATTATTGATTTCTTCTTCCGAGACTTTGTCCCACCCTTGCTGCGATCTAAACTTTTCAATGGCATCAAAGTTAAAACCACTAGTCCGCTTTTGTTTTTCCTTGCCTAACTTTACATCCGACTTATCAGCATAGAGCAAAGTCGAGAAAAACAAATGATGCAAATAGAAGTATTCCGCTTTCTTTAGATCAGGTATTTTTACAAATTCTTCTTTTAAAGTTTCTATCGAAAAATCACTGAATTCGTCGAAAATTTCATCCAAATTTCTCATGTAACTTTTGAAATCTTTCCAATTATATTGCAAGCCTATTTCTGCCAGTAACTCATCCAAGATCAATTGTACTTCCTCTTCGTAAAAATTATCCACCAAGATTTTTAAATCTTCTTCTTTTGATCTAACCGTTTCTAGTTCATCATTAAAATTCAGTACATTACCATGATGTCTTTTCACGGAAGTAAAAATAAAATAAGGCAAAAGGATTTTGTCAAAATCAGGTAGCTCTAAGTCAGATAAATAATGCCGGGCAATTTCTCTTGCCAAATAAGCTGAGATCAAAGCATGATGCTTCGGTCGAATAATTGTTTCACCACCTGATTTAATGTAAGTCTGAAAATTGCGAGTTGCTTTTCCTATATCATGCACCGCTCCTTGAATAAACCCTAGATTCCGTAGAATTTCTTTTTCTATTTCGAGTTCGAAGGACTTGCTTTCAATGGTTGTAGCACAAAACCGAGCGACTTCTTGAAGATGAAGAATTAGGGGTTTGCCTGGATGTGAAATGATTTTGGTCATAAGAAGAGGATATTTCCAAAAGTTGTTTTAAAATAGTGATGTGTCTTTACCCATATAGGTTCACCCGTTTTTTCAATCAATATTTCAGCGTACTTTGTCACTACCCTATCGCGCTGCATCACCATAGGAAAAGTATCCGTCGAGTAAAAGCCTTTTGCAAATCGAATTGGATTATCAGTTATAAGATTTGATAAATTAACGGCTGTACAAATTTGTGCGAAATCATCGTTCTGACTAACAAAAGTCGCATCCACTTCTTCGATCCATTCAATGGAAGCTGTAAATTGACTCAAGCCTAGGTAGGGCGTAAAATGATGGCTTACTGAATGAATTCTTTTGGAAAGTTCTTTAAAAACGGTCTCATCCGTATGATCGAAAAAGATTCTGAACTTAGGATGTTTCAATAGTTCAAATTCAATCTGCGTTCTATTTTGAATATTGAAAAAAGAAGATGCAGACTTCGTATTCAAGAGATTAAATCCAATATTTACTTTCTTGATTGGGTTCAAAACCTGAATCGCTATACTTGCGCTGTCAGGCGAAAAAACTTCGTTTACAGGAATAACGCCATCAGGAAAAACACCTGTAGCAATCTCTCTTTCTATTCCTAATATTGCTCCTAAAATACCAGCAAGTGCAGAGCGAGTTGGAATGGAATACGTTAAAGGAGAAGAAGTCGTATTAAATTTTCTGAAATGCCCATACTCGCCCCAAATATCAAAAACGAGTAATTTATGCGATTCCATTTAGTTTAGTTTTTATGTCTATTTGTTCGCCATTATAAACAGCTTTCAAACGATTATCGACTTGAATATTTACGCGCTCAATCTTGTCCTTATGCTCATCTAAGGCATCAACCAATTGCGTAATATCTAAAGCATAATCATCCGTCCCTCTAATCTTCATTTCATTTTCACAATCTAGTTTTAGTCGCTGCCTAAGATTACCAATGTAAAAAGGTTCTTTGTAATCGATGCTCAATAGCAATAGCGGCATCTGTCCAAATTTTGAACGAGAGATTAAATTTTTTGTACCGTTCCAAATCGCATCTAATAATAACTCTTTGTCTTCATTTTGCATCAGAGAGTACGCAGCTGATTTTTCATTGATAATTCCGTTGAAGCCAATAACGGCGTAAGGCAACTTGTACTCAGTACGAAAAGTAGCATTACCCTTTTTATCTCCAGAAGCAAACGCCCCTGTTCCCTGCTCTTCAATAATTTCTGTTTGATTAAGCGATTTACCCATTTGAAATTGGGTTGGTCCTGTAAAGGTGATAGAATCTTTATCTAGAGGTAAAACACCTCCAAATACTCTAATATCTATACATTTTTCTAATACTTTTTTAGTATGCTCTTCCTTTGAAGCCCCTTTATTTAACTTAAAGTCTTCTGCTCGTCTTTTACCACTTGCTACGTACTCTTTATCTCCATCAGTATACTTGGTTTCTCTGACAAAAATATCTTTGCCGTTGTTACCATCATAACCTTTATACTCAAACCAATAATCTCGAATAGTTCTCTTTAGACGTACATCTGAAACGATAGAGCGACTATCTTCGGTGTCAAAACGAGGACGATTTTCATTAAGTGGATCACCATTGGGATTAGCGTTTTCAATCTCGTAAAGGAAAAGCAACTCTGTTCTTTTGTCTATAATATTATTCATGGTCTGTGTTTTTTTTAGTTTTAAATTGATTGCCAAACTCTAGTCCTGCCACGAAATAGAAGGATAGTTCGTTATTTGAAATTTGATTGAGTTTGTGACTATTCAGGGTAAAATATTCATTGATGAAAGCCCTTAAATTTTGATAGGCATGAAAACTGGCGTAATTGTTTAGTTTTTCTAAAGCTTCTAAGTACACATTTTTCAAAATATCTACATTCAAGTGATAGCCTT
>JBCDFY010000260.1:0-9921 GCA_039176995.1 Bacteroidota bacterium | reverse complement strand
ACTCATGGCGGTTCGATGCCGCCATGAGTTGACAAAAGCAGAGAGCAGAGTCTTTGTTACTTCAAATCTTCTGTAAAAGTGCAATTTGTTATACACACCTAACCTTAATAATTATAAGATCAGATCTTTATCGTTACTTCAATATTGATATAACAATTTAAAGCGGCACTCCCAAAGACACCACTAAACGCGGAACAATACCCGAACGCGCGTAATTAATCAGCCGTCCCTTTTCAGAAAATCGTCCTGAATAATCAGCCACTTTATAGCCGCCGCCCATGAAAGCATCGAACAGCGCGATGTCGTGCTTTTTATATTTAATCCAAAACTGACAACCAGCCATGACACCACCACTGTAGGCAGCGCCATTCAACATATCGGCTTGGTCGTCTCCAATTCGGAGTTTAGCATCTAAATGTTCATACTTCGCCCAAGCACCAATGTAAACACCTTCGGGTGCAACTTGCTGTATCATTTCGTAGCCAGGTACGAAGTAGCGACGTAACTGCATATTGACGGTATAACCCATTGCGCGTCCTTGTAAGCCTTCCCACATCGTTACTTCTTGTGTAGTGAAGGAACCACCTGCTTGGATAGAGTATTCTCCGTTCAGTACTTGTTCCATTCGCATACTAATCGTAGAAGCGAATAGTGCTAAAGGATCAATTTTTACGATGCGCGTAGGTTTGAAATCTTGCGCTTGGATTAGGGTAATGGAAGAGAGGAGTAGTATAGTAAGTAGATATATTTTTTTCATAGGTATCATTTTTTGTCAGAATCAGGATTAGCAGAATTATAGGATTTTCAGGATTACAAATTTTGGAAAATTTCTCATCTCGGCTCAAGGCTTCTACAATGACGGGTATTTCACAACGCCTATCATTTGCGAATACTTTAGAGAACAGTCAAACTTAGAGTTGCCCGTTATCAGCCTCTCATTAATCCTGCTCAATAATCACAGGCACTTGATAAGTGAAATTGAAATTGACTTGAGTTTGTAAACCTGCGTCATCACCTTGGGCATCGCCCGTTACTTCTGCTTGACCAATGGAAGTGAAGAAAATATCAATTTCACTATCTGTATCGGTATAATTGACTAGGTTCTCAAAATTCACGACACCTTCGATGCCTTTGATGTGCCAACCTTCTGGAGCGGTGTAGTAGTACAATGGATTGCTCCAACCCTCGGCGCGCGTCCAATCTGGATTCGTTTCTTCTGCAAGCATATATAAGACAATGTAGGCTTGCTTTCGATTGTAGCGCAAGCGAGCATTAACCAGTACATTTGGTCCATCGCCATCAAATTCTAAGTCACCGTTGGTATGTGGTGGAAGAAATCCAAATTTAGGAATAGAAATGTATTTCGTTTCCGTCAATTGCTCTTCGGAACGCTTACGTACGATACTAATCGCAAAAATTTCTTGTCCACTAAATTGAATGGATAAGTAGTCCCAATCTTCCACAAATTCTTCTGGATAGGTAGATAAATTGATCGTAAACTCATAATCCGTTTGGAAACGAATACTCCCTTTGAGTGGCGTCGTTTTTCCTTCATCGGAAGCAAAGAATACTTCAAACGAGTCTTTCTTAATGAAATCGTAACCATAAATCGTCAAGATGCTACGAATTTCTTCTGGTGCATTTAGATCAATATTATTGATGGAAGATTGACAAATGGTAGGTGGCGGTGGTTCTGGTAATTCGCCCGTGAGCAATTCGGCTTTCATAGTGCGCATATAATGCAAGGAACGACTCGCCGCGAAATCGGCAGCGCAAAAACTAGCAGAAGTCGCTTCGCCTGTGAGTTTATCCAAGATGAATGGTACATTATAGACTAAGACATCTTGTATAGATTGGTCAAGTTGTCGCCCAAGTGCTTTGAGCGCATCCGTTCCACTCATTAAACCGTTTTCAACAGAAATGATGGCTTCGTCAATGGCAGCCACGGATTCTTCTCGGAATAAACGAAATTCTTCGACTGCTCCTCCTAGATTTTCATCTAAGTCTCCACAGGAAAAAATGAATAAGCAAGTTAAGCTAAGGCTTAAAAATTGAACTGTAAATTTGAACTTCATATGACAGCTGATTTATGAATAAATCGCTGCACTCGAAAGGTTATTTAATTGTAAATTATTAACTGTTAATTGTCAAGTTGCGATAATCTACAATATCGTTTTTTACAAATATTTAATCGAATCAAAAACTAGGTGAGTAATAGTGTGAATTGTTTGTTGTGTGTGTATTACTGCAAAAATAGAAAAAAGGCGCGTTTTATTGTGTATATGCTTATTTTTTACTGCAATTTGGGTAGAAAATGGCGGTTTGGAGACATAGTTCGCTTGGTTTGAGATGGAATAGAGTTGATTATTGCACGCAGAGGGCGCGGAGTACGCAGAGTTTTTTTTGTATCTACACGAAATAGCTTAATCAATAGCTTCTAATTCTGCATTTGATACTCGATAGCGAAGCGTAGAACAATTATCTCTTCGCAAAACTTCTTGCGCGACTCTCTTCATATCTGAGATAGTGATTTGCTCATATAAATCTACTTCTTGATTGATGCGATCAATATCGCCAATCACTTCAAAATAAGAAAGATTAATGGCTTTGTTGAGGATGCTAGCTTCTGAAAAAACTAAAGTGCTTTCGACTCGATTTTTAACCTTTTGCAATTCGCGTTCTTCTACGCCTTCTCGTACGATTTTATCCAATTCTTCCCAAATGGCTACTTCTGCTTGTTTTAGCGTTACGCCTTCTGAAGGTCTGCCCTCCACAATCAAAACACCTGTATCAATTGTACCTGAAATATAGCAGTCAATTTGAGCAAAGAGTTGTTTTTCTTTCAGTAGTCGCTGATACAAGCGTGAGGAGCGACCATTGCAAAGAATGTCAGATAATAAATCTACGGCATAGTAATCTTCGTGCAAACGATCGGGCATTTGAAACGCTAAATAGATCGCATTCAATGGAATATTGCCTTCCAAATCTCGCCCTCTAATTTCTTCCTGCCTCGCTTCTTTTGCGATATTTCGATTCGGTAGATTTCCTTTTGTAATATTCCCAAACCATTTTTCGCTTAGTTCTTTAATTTGTTCCACCGTTACATCACCCGCTACAGTCAGAATTGCATTGT
This sequence comes from Bacteroidota bacterium, assembly GCA_039176995.1. Lineage (GTDB taxonomy): Bacteria > Bacteroidota > Bacteroidia > Chitinophagales > Saprospiraceae > JAAUTG01. The sequence continues at coordinate 6,788 of JBCDFY010000260.1, read as the reverse complement.
TCGGACAATAATATTTATGGTAGAAATCTTTGACATCCTCCATAGTGGCTTGCTCCACGTGTTCTGGAACTTTGCCAATGGTTGGCCACTGATAAGGATGCGATTGATAGACCATATTAGATAGATGATGCCAGACATCGCCATAAGGTTGATTCAAGCAAGTTTCTTTGAATTCTTCAACGACTACTTTTCGCTGCGTATCCAAGACTTGATCATCAAAATTGAGGCTCAACATTCGATCAGATTCTAGCCAAAACGCAATTTCAATATTTTGCGCAGGAAGGATGTCGTAGTAGTTAGTAATGTCGCTATTCGTGAAGGCATTATTCTCGCCACCTGCCATTTGAATCGGCTCATCAAATTCTGGTACATTCAAAGAACCTCCAAACATCAAATGCTCAAACAAATGCGCAAAACCCGTCTTTTCTGGCGACTCATCTTTGGAACCTACATCATATAATACGTTCACCGCCACCATTGGTGTGCTGTGGTCTTCATGAACGACTACTCGCAAGCCATTTTCTAATGTAAATTTTGAATACGCTATCACTTTCTTCTGTTTGAGGCAACTATTTACCACATAAATCACATAGTATTTTCATATAGTCCACATAGTTTTTAGAGCAGCCCAAATCATATAGGTAGATACAAAGTAGTTGTCTAAAAGTCCTTTTTTTGCTTCACAACTTGTATAAATCTTATAATCTGTGTTAAGTACTTCAACCTATTTACTTTGTCAATAAAGGTTTTATAATGTATTGAACGCGAGTACTTTGCGTCCCATACGGGGCGTTCAATACGAACCCGTATGGGTATGCCTCATGTCTCATATCCTTTAATCTAGCAGTCTACTTAAGGCTGTTATGGTAAATAATCACATATAATGGTTAGAAGAGTTAATTTTTTGAGGCGCGAAGGTAATGTAAACTTATGGATTTCGTACACCACTTTTTTCTCACGCCGCATCTATGGATATAGAAATTAATGAGAATGAAAATAGTTGTTTTGCTCATTGGAAAAGGGAATATTTTCCTTTTTCAATTGGCAGTTTTTCGACTCTCGGGCATCTTTCGCAAGAAGGATGCCTTTTATTTAGACTAATCCCAAATTAGATGTATAGACAACAAATGTTATGAAGCGATGTTTTGACGACAAGCATCTATTGATTAATTGACAAATCTATCAAATTATGGTACAACCAACAGTAGCAGGTACGACACCAATTCCAGTGGAAGTTGAAGCTGGGAAAAAATATTTCTGGTGCACTTGTGGAGAATCTTCAAAGCAACCTTTTTGTGATGGTGCACACAAAGCAGCGGGAGAATTTACGCCCAGAATGGTAGAATTTGAAATGAGCAAAACTGTCTATTTCTGCACTTGTAAGCAAACGAACAAACCTGGACTCTGCGATGGCTCACATAAGGCAATTACAGCATAAAGCGAAGAATAACAGATAAACACAACACAAAAAGCATCTGCGAGTAAATACTTGCAGATGCCAACTTAGTTTTACATCAAAGAAGCCGAAGCTCTTTCTCTTGATTTAGTATTTACCACATAGCTCGCATAGCATTTTCACATAGATCACATATTACAAGAAGTACTTGGCTAGTTACGTGTGCTATGTGAATCCAACTATTGTAACTAATGTGGTTAATCGTGTTACTTTTTCAAAAACTTCTTAGAACTCATATTTCCTTGACTATCCACCAAAGTAATAATGTAAGTTCCACTCGTCAAATTTTGCGTGTCAATCGTAATCAATTCATCATTCACCTCACGTGTATCGCGCATCAATCTTCCATTCATATCAAAAATCATCACCCTTTCTAGTTTCCAGCCTTCCAGATTTTGAATCATAATTTGCTCCACGGTTGGATTTGGATAGTAGAGAATATTTTTTCCTACAAATACATCACTCACATTCGTAAAACCAGTAATGTCCGCACCAATTGGCTGTCCTTCCGTGCCCGCAGTAAAGGAAGCACTGCTAGATGGATAGCCAAAGTCGTGGAATTCTATGTAGCGATCTAAATCAATCCCTAAGCCAGTAGAATAGAACGGCCAAGCCATCAAATCACTCATATCCCAAGCAGGTGCATCAGGGATTTCATTACCACTTGTTGTATCCTGAACTGCTGCGATCATAAAATCAATCGGCAAAGGAGCAGGCATCGAAAATTCCAGATCTTCGTCAATATTGGTATCGGCTGTACCAGTTGCTTCGATTGCCATTTGTGCTTCTGGATCAAATACGAAATCTTCCATACTGGTCAACGTATCTCCCATTCCAAATTCTGATTGAAGCGGCAAGTCGTCTATGAGTTCTTGATCTAAATGGAAGTTATTGTGGGAAATCAAAATATCCGTTTCTCCTTCAATAAAAGTATCGATTTCAATGGTATACCTTCCCTCTGGATCAGGCATACTCAAATCTGAGTTGATGTACTGATCTTCCAAGTCTCGACCGAAGAAAACGGTATTAAAAACAATATTATTCGTAAATTCCAAATCGGTAACTTCCTCAAAATCAAAGGCGTGCTGACCACATCCCCAAAAGGTATTCTGATTGAAGCGCGCCCAGTTGATGGAAGGTTCGCTGCCTCCTTGGCGATAAAAGCGACTCGTCACATTATAAGCTACACAGTTTTCTACCCAAAGCGTATCAATCGGCACACCTCGATTATCAAACATTCGTCCATTATCAGGATTGGTGGTTCTCCCCATACGATTGAATAAAGTATTAATAACGTAGATTTTGAGATCATCACCTTGGATTCTTATTCCTGCTTGTCCTATTTCTTCGATGACACAATCATCCACAATAATGCGCGCTTCATCTGCATTGATTCGAATCGCACGATCATTGTAACTTCCGAGCGAAGTGCGACCAGTCAAATGTATTCCTTCAACAGTCAAACTTCCTTCTCCATTCACTCGAATCAGTTGGTCGAGTGCTTCTCCACCCGAAGCAACACTTTGCAAAATAATGGGTCTTGCACCTGCACCTTCTTGTGCACGAAGATGAAGATGAAAATCGTCGTATTGCAAAGTAGATTGAATCAAATATGGAAATCCTCTTCGCAATTCATAAATCGTATTCGCATCCACACGTTCTCCCGTAGCAGTGGTATCTCCGAAGATGGTTTCTTCGAGCGTCCCTATACCTGGAGCAACAGCAACCACTCTTTGCGCAAATGTATGAGTGGCAATAAAAAATAAAGACAAAATTGTAAATATTAAGTATCTCATATTCAAATGTTTAAGTAAACTAAAGTGATTGAATTCCTAATGTTTCCATTGTTATTAGTTACTATTTTCGGCTCTCCCTGAAATTATGTGATGATATAAATTTGTCAAATTTAGAACTGATAAAAAGGAACTATACTTATTGATCTTTTCGATTACTCAAAGCGTAAAATTTGACAAATTTTGCCGTTGCTCCACGTAAAATCATACAGAGCTCTATTTTCTCAGTTTGTAAATAATCCCTAAATCTGCCGTCATACCGTAAAATTGCGCTTGTCTTGGCAACCTTCCCGTACCGTAAAAAATGCGTTCTGGCGTATTTAAGAGATTATTCAAATTCACGAGAACCGTCCATCGTCCTTGTTCATCTAGTTTTTGTTTCATGGAAACGTCCATTCGCACAAATTCCTGATCGAAGAAGTCTTCTTCTGGTATTTTTCCAACGCCACTTGAAGTCCTTCCTACGTCAGGACGACCTGGCGAAAGTGCATCCGATTGGTAGTTGACCGAAACGCGTCCAGAGAAGCCTTTTTTCTCATAACCCAAAGTCAAATTTCCAATTAAATTAGCCTGACCGACCACTGAACCAACGCGCTCAATGGTTTCTGTTTTCAAGATTGTGAAAGGCGGAAATTCAGCAAAAGGGTCAAAATCTGAGCTACCAGGATCGAAACGTGGATCGTATTCTTCGCTATCAGGATCGTAAACTGGATTGGAAATTTGATTGACTTCAAAGAAAGGATAAAAGGTTTCGGAGCGCGCAATGGTTAGGTTTGCACCAAACACTAGACCATTCACCCAGCCATTTAATGGACGCAAATTGGCTTGTAGATCAAACTCGATTCCTCTCACTTTAGAAGGTCTATCTGCATTCAGAGGTTCAAAAACTAAATAACCTTGGAAGGGTGAATCTTGATCTAAAATCGCATAATTCCCAACATAGTCTAAGTTGTACAGCTCTTTGTAAAATCCACCGAGCGTGAACAATCCAAAATCGTTGTAGAAGGAGAGAAATAGATCGTAATTCCATGCATTAGTTTGTAGCAAGTTGGCATTTCCTCTTTGAATTTCCTGCTCACTATTGTTAATCAATTCCCAAGGAACAATATTGAAGAAATTAGGTCTCGCTAGAGTCTTCGTCACTGCTGCCCGAACATCCATAAAGTCAAAAGGCTTGTAACGCGCATGGAACATTGGAAGTACATCTCGATAAGTTCTTCCTTCCGTAACAAACTCTTTATTGGAAAGCAATTCCTCTTCTCCTTCTTCTATATTTCCTGTGATGACAGCAGTATATTCTTGCTCGGTTTCTTCTACTCTCACACCACCAAGCAACATAAATTTGTCCGTAATATTTAGCTCGGTCATAGCATAATAAGCCGTCACTCGGTCGCTACCAAAATAGTCTTGGCGATCTTGCTCCAAATCTCTTACGTAGTCTTCTCGATAAGCCTCATAAAAAGATCGAACTTTGTTGATATCAACGTGTCCGAGGTAAGGAATAGCATCGCCTTCTTGGTAATTCGTTCCAAATATTTCATTGTAAGCATCGTAGTCTATATTACCTGTCGGCGTGGTAAATTTTGCTCGTAAATCAGCAGTGCCAGGCAGCAAATCATATTCACCATCCAAGAAGTCTTCATTGGTGTAGTCTCCCAAGAAATTAGCGAATAAGATGCGCGTACTATTGGGCTTCAAGACGAAGTTTTCAGGATCGTCAGCTCCAGGATTTTCGCTATCCAAATACGGACGGATACGGAAACTGGTCACATCGCGTTCTCGCTCTACTTGCCGATATTTGAATCCCGTTTTGATTTTTCCATTCAGCCATTTTCCAGCCTTAAAATCGTATTGCAAATCTGCTTGTGTACTGTATCTTTCTTCCTGAACATCAACGGGTTGGAAAACAGAATTGTAGAAAATGGTATTCTGTAAATTATTTTTGAAAAAGGAAGGAACTTGTGTCAAATCATTGCTCGAAGGTTGTCCAGTAGTCGCAGCAAGTTCTTGGAAACGTCCAGTGAGGGAGAAAGGTGTTTCTTGATCGGAGCGTCCGTAATTACCTTTCCATTTGAAAGTGAAATTGCCAAATTTATGATCGCCATTGATGGACGTAGAAAATAACTTAATAGAGCGATCTCTTTGCCGAATGTCGAACTCTTGCGCGTTATTAGACAGACGATAGCGACGACGATAGCGCAATTCGTCCCGATTCGTTTGTCCGTAATTGGCATTGAGTAAAATCGTATTTTTAGCGTTAAAAGTATAATCCAAAGTAAAGCTACCGCCCAAGCGATCACGCGTCTCCTGCTGATCTAACAGAACTAAATTAGAGAGTTGTTGAATTGGGTCGCCCTCTGCGGTTACGCCCAAATATTCATAATCAGAATTGAGCGATTCCGAACTTCGATCTGCTCGTTGGAAATTAGCAGTTGCGATCACACCAAATTTATTGTCCAATAATCGTTGGCTGACAAAAGCGTTAGTACGCATAATGCCTGCCAAACGATTACTTAAACCATTGTATCCTTGCAAGAAGCGAATATTAGCATTGAGCCCTTCATCTGCTTTTTTTACTGCGAAATTGACCGTTCCGCCTACTGCATCGCCATCCATGTCAGGTGTGATGGCTTTGAACAACTCAATACCCGCCAACATATCTGGCGAAATCATACTCAAATCCACAGAACGTGTTTGCTCATCCGTAGAAGCCAAACGCTCACCATTGATCGTGATTGAATTGAAGCGTGGAGAGATTCCTCGAATCGCCACTTGTTGTCCTTCGCCTCCATTTCGATAGACCGAAACGCCTGCTAGTCGTCCAACTGCTTCTGCTGCATTTTGATCGGGCAATTCTTGTAGTTTTTCTCTGGAGACTACGTTGACGATTGTATTAGAATTAATTTGCTGATTGATGGCAGCTCGCTGTCCAACCGCTTGCCCTTTTACCACGATTTCTTCCAATGTCACACCATCTTCGCTCAAAGACATATTGACTTCCAGCTCTTGACCTGCTGCTATGGTGATTTCTTTTGTCTGCGTCTCATATCCCAAATAGCTGAACTGTAAAGTATGTGTTCCCACTGGAACATTAGTCAGGCGATAAGCACCATTAATATCCGTAACCGTACCAAAACTCAAGGTAGTGATGCCCACGTTAGCAAAAGCCAGTGGCTCATCCAAACCTCCGTCCTCTAATACTCCATACACAACACCATTCTGTGCAGAAAGGGTAGAAGACAGTAAGCAAAAACTTGCCACCACAGGCAAGAAATAAATTTTAAAAGTAAACATTGAATCGTGATTAGCTACTAAATTATGCAATCCATTGCACATTTAATTATTTGGCTTTTCTTTCTTGGACGATATATAAAATGGATACCCCTTACTTTGAAATCATAAATATTTTGAAAAGAAAAATGTTTGTTAATTCTAATTGCTTCATAAGTACACTGGAAACAAAGTTTCTTCTTGTTTCATTTCCGCCGCTTCGCGGCGAAAAATTCTTGAGGAGCGGGGGGGGTGGTTTTGGGGGTTGT
>JBCDFY010000259.1:0-9952 GCA_039176995.1 Bacteroidota bacterium | reverse complement strand
ATGTACAAGGAAGCATTTTAAAGCACTTTTCAAGCGTTCCATCCAATTTAAAAATAGAGGCAGCGGAATGGCAAAATGGACTCTATTTTATTCAACTTAAAGAGGAAGACCAAGTGTATCATAGAAAATTTTTGAAACAGTAGTAAGAGAGAATTTACTAAAATTTTAGCAACAAATAAGCACTTTCACAAACAAGAATGTTTGTGCTACGTTTAGCAACCAAAAATAACTTTGCGCCTTTGCGTGATTATCATTTACGTGATCTTTCACTCCTGTACACTTTTTTCTTTCGCGCCTATGGCGCGAAAGGGAGGGGGATTTAGGGCAGGAACGGATGATTTTTGTCACAAAAATCATCCGTTCCTGCCCTAAAAACCCTCTGCGAGCCGCCTTTAGGCGGCGAGTCAGTCCAATTATTAAAAAGTGTATAGGTAGGTGTGAGACGTGATCTAAACTATCTAGCGTGAAAAAAACACTCATTTTACACCTCTTCTTACTCAGCACTTGCGTGCTTTCAGGACAGTTAGAATTTTCTCCTGCGGGTGCAGAATGGTGCTATAAATTACTACCGAGCCACGACCAAGCACCAGGTCATCTATACTTGGTTTATGACCGCGATACCGTCATCGCAGAAAGAGCCTTGAAGATAATAGCTGCGAAAGGGCGTAGAGTGCACCCCGATGGTTCAGAACAGTTTTTTGACTTTGATTTTCATTACTTTCAAAGCCATGATTCCATTTACTATTACGCAGGAGAAGGAATTCCAGATGCCTTTTTATTTAAGTTGAGCTACGAAGAAGGAGAAACGACAACTTCCTATTTATTCAATGCGGAATTTACGGTTCGGGAAGTCAAAACGGTAGAGTTTTATGGCAAAACAGTAGAAAAGTACGATTTAACCCTAAAAGATTCTGATCGAATCCCGACTACGATCTATAATATATTTGGACCCAATCGCGGATTTGTAGAAGGTTGGTGGGCGGATGTGATTAGTGGCGACAACTATGAACTATTGGCGTACAAAGATCAGCAGACACCCACAGTTAGCCTAAAGATAGGCGAATCCTGCTTCGGTTTTTTTAATGAAGACCAAGACGGCAGCAGCAGTAATGCACCTAGGCGTAATCCACAAAACATTTGTCCAATTAGTGCTCACCCAAATCCAGTTTCTACTAATATAAATATTCAGTTTTCCGATGAATTGCTTCTTTCGGATGAGTTTGAACTAAGTATCACCAATATTCTAGGCAACACTGCTCTGTTGACAGACTATCAAGTCAATCAAAATAGCTTAGAAATTAACTTATCTCGCTACCTTCCAACGGGTTATTATATTCTAAAAATGAAAAGCAGTTGCGGAGAATTTACCTATCCGTTTATAAAAGTTTTTGAGTAGTACGATCCTCAAGCTCTAAAGCGTTTCAATCTCAATGATGCCTGCTGAACCCCTCACTCCGTAGGATGCCAATGAGCTAGCATCTTTCAGTACATTGATGCGTTTGATCGTTCCGACATCAATCATACCAAAAAGATTAGCGTAACCGCCTTCCACGACTTGCCCATCCAAAACAAATAACGGATCATTACTTCCATTGATAGAAACATTGCCTCGCACTCGAATCGTAGCACCTGCACCCGATCCACTTACTTGCACACCTGGTACATTCCTTAGATGCTCGGTCAGTGTTATATCTGGATCGGGATTTTCAATTTGATTAGGATTTGATGCTTTTGCACTGGCCAAAGATTGAGTCTCCGAACAAGAGGCTAGAATGAAAAGAAAAGAGAACAGGAAGAAAGGAATGTATTTCATAATGAATAACTTTTACAAGTAGACAATAATAGAAGACAATAGTTTGACCTAATACGTTTGCCAGAAGTCTTTTTCTGTAATGAAATCCTTTTTGTTATTTTAAAGCCTCGGATTCTGGAATCATTTCCGTAGTTCAGGGCAAAAGTGGCATTTCTAAATACTATATGAGAAACCGCTGTATCTTTTGAAGAGAAATGACTCTATTATTTTAAATTCAAAAACCATTGAAAATCAGTAAATTAGATTGATTAGAACCCGATAATCGTCAAAAGGAGCATCTTGACTTTTCATCTCTAGCAAATCCATGTGCTCGCCTTCCAAACCATGCACCTCAAACGCTTCTTGTAGTGTACTGACTGTTTGCTCACAACGCACTTCAATCAGCCCTTTTTCGATTTGCTGCTTCCGCCAATGGTAAGTGGCATTCATACGCGATAAGATGAGATCGTGCATATCACTATGTGCCGTTTCTGTATCTATAGATTGTACTTCTTGGAAGGCTTGGTTATTGCGTGCAATCATTCTACCTTTTTCAATAATAAAATAAGAAGTATGCGCCCAAATTTCAGGATTACCGATCAATTTGGAATAAAGTACTAATTGCAAGTCTTCTTGATTTTTAATCAAGCCTTCTCGATAGCGCAGACCACGCCATTTTAAATCTACCACTGCCAATTCGTCTCCTCTTTGCAATACCAAATCTGCTTTAGCTTTTAGGTCAGTATCTTCAAATTGCCCCTCCAAATTCATTTCGGTATCTTTTACCTGCCAACCATTGTTGTGCAAACAAGAAACCAAACTCCAAGAGGCGTATTTCAAGCGATTGAGGAAGTTGATTTTATCGGGTTCTCTGCCATACATAAGCAATACTGCACCTTCTTGGCCAAACATTTTCTTTGCCTGTTCATCTATCCAATCCTCCACTTGTTCTTTGTTCCAATTTGTCACGTTTTCCTGTTTCAACAGACGCTCGAAGAAACGATGCGCTAAATTTCCTAGCAGTGTATTATCTTTTACAACACTTAAAATAGAAGACTTTTTCAAACGCGTTTTGTAGCGTAAAATCCATTGATAAGGATAATAAAAGAGTGAGTCCAGACTGGTGTAAGTTTCTTGGCTAATTTTAAGGTATTCGTTCAAGTTTTGGATTTGGAAGAAGGGTTTAGGATAACCTAATTGTTGTGCATCTAAAGGCTCAAATTTGGGTAGCTGGAAATGCTTTTCAAAAGCAGCTTGCTCTTTTGGTTCATCAATATTCAAAGTGATGGCAGCTAAATCATTAAAAGCAGCTTGTAAGTCGCTGTACAACGGATGTAAATGTACTTTTTTGCCCTCAACTTGCTCTGGCATCAGCAAAATCACTTGTTTTTTGGCGTGCAGAATCGGTTGGCTGCGTTGCCAAATCAATCTCGCATTTTCTTCCTTGGGGGTTTCTAAGGTAATACCTAAATGCTCTAAATAAGCGCGTTCTTTTTTGTACCAGCGGGAGAAAAAGTGATTGGGTTCGCTCTGGCTAAAATTCCACCAAACCAATTCGTCTACTTGTTCCAAAAATGCCGCAGGATGATGTACGAAAGGATAAAATCCAACCTCTTGCGCACGAAAGGCAACGGGCGAAGGTTCATAGATCGTACGAATGATACGCTCCAATTCCAGATAACTTAACGACTGTTCAGGCAAAGTATTCAGCAGTTCTTCGATGCGTTTTGCTTGCTCACTCAACACCAAAAGCGATTGACTTCGATTACCGCTTTCCTCGAATGCCTCAAAAGACCATTCTTTCAGATAATTATAAATCTCAATTACTTCCTCAATCGGCACACGTTGCGAAGTAGAATAGCGATCTCGTCGAAACCAGAAATTATACTGCTTCCGAATTTCGCCGATATTGATGTAGTTGTCATTCTGCGCCTTGGCTTCCACTTCATCAAAATAATTCTTCAACATAATTGCCCATCCTTCGCCGCCGATGCCTGGTGCTTGCGCCAACTGCTGCGCGATGCGATTGGCAAGTTCTTCTTCTAGCGGTTTCACTTTTAAATTGACGAACTCCATCAACTTGAATGGATCAACTGGATTCCAGAGAAAGGTAGGTGCCAGTTTGATAATTTGTAACATAGGACGCGCTAAGGAAGCAGAGAGAATACCCATACTCGGTAAGCCTTCTTGAATGAGTGCAGTATCTAGCGTTCTATTTTTTTCGGTCATCAAAATATGGGGTTTCCAGCTTGGATTTTTTTGTAACAATTTAGCGATGTAATCTGCGCCATCGGTTTCGCGCTTACATTGCAATAACAGTAGACTGCCGTCTTGCTTCAAAGTTTTTTTGCTTCTAGGATTATTAGGCAGTAGCAAAGTTTGAAAATGAGCTAGATCACTATCACCTTCTATTTTAGGTTGCTTAATGGATTCGACTACTGTTCCTTCCTGTTTTAATAATTTAAAGAGTCGCTGAAAATGGTTGGGTAAAATGTGAAATGGTTCGAGTGTATAAATTTGTGTTATATTATTTTTTCGCTTTTCAATATGACGCAAAATTTGGCAGAAACGATCTGAAAAGCCAGGTGAAAGGGTGATTTGATTGTCCAGCTTGATGGTCTCATTAAACAAATCAACAAAAATCAATTGTTCTAATTGTCCAAGTACTTCCAGACGCTTAGGCAAGTCCTTTTCTTCGCACTCAAAGTCCCAGCCAGAAAGCAATAGTTCATCTCGGCGCGAAAGCATCTCTGTTGCAGTTGCCATTTGATCTGCTAAGAAAGAATTGCGATAAAAACTTTCAGGGTAGGTTTCTAAATGTGTAGTCAGCACCTGTCGATATTGCTCAATCCGTAAATGCTCGTTGCCAGAAGGATAACCTTGAAAGCCCATTTGTGTCTCCAAAATCGCTAACACTCGATTCGCGCCTGCATAGCGAACACCAGCCTGTACTTTTTTGAAAGTTTGTACGTCATTATCTAAACCTAAGCCGAAATAGATGGTCATAAAGTCCGAGTGAAAAAATGATTACTGAATATTGCGAAAATAAGACAGAAGGTTCAATAGAGCTAAAAATCTGGTAGATTTTTTATTATTTTGTTTATTTCTGTGTTTGTATAACTTTTTTGATGAAATAATTCTTGCTCAAGAATCGAACACTGCTAACGGAATAGACTTTTAATTAAGGCGAAGCAATCATCATTAGCTTACAAATTAAAAATAATGTTAATGTATTTGATTTTTTCTTTTCGGAATTCGCTGAAAACCAAGCAGATTTGCTACTTTTGCTAAAATTGTGTTAAAACTCTTAGTCCGAGAGCAACCAATAAAAACATAACGCCGTCTAAACTGTAAGTATAAGCCATACATTGATAAGGCTTAAGTTTTTTGAATAAACACCCAGTTTCTTAATAGCTAGTTTGAAAATTTTAACTAGTATAAAAATATATAATCGTGACTTCGAGACGAGTGTATTTACAGCAGCAGCAAGCTCCAAAAGCAACTGATCTTCAAAATAGAATTCAAGACAGAGTGCAGTTAGAAAGCGATCCTAAAGTACTATCAGAATTGTACAAGATGATAGATAACTTTTTAGACCAAACAAATCTCAACAAGCAGGAACTATTGATGGCTAAGAGTCGTTACAATAGTACACCAGCTAATAATGCGAGAAGACAGTGGGCGATGGAATGGCTGGTAGGCTAATTATCCATCATCATCACTATATATGCCCAACATTAAACAAGGAGACGTTTGGAAAGTCTCTAACATTCGCCAAACCCAAAGAAGAGAAGTCGTTGTAGTCGGCAACGATGAATACAGCAAAGAAACCAGATTATATCAAGTCATTCCTCTTGACGATGTTAACTCTGGCAGAAGACATCCTTTCAATTTAAGAGTACGCGGCAGAAATGTTGCTGTCGATCTTATATCTACCTTACCAGAAGAATTTTTCCTAGATAAAAAAGCGGCTGCTTTACCCGAAGAAATGGAGCGTATCAGAACAGCTCTGTTTGAACTATTTTCGGGGAATTGATAACTAACTGATGCTACGCAAGGTGTAAATTGACCTAATTTCTTTTAGAGGAAAAAGTGTCAAAAAGACGTTCAAACAAAATACTGTATGAGCCAAAACAAACTGTTGACTAAAGCCAAGAGCTTGGATAAGCTCTTCGTAAAAGAATGAAAACCAATCGCTGAGGCGAGTTTATTTTGTTTAGTCTTTTTGGCATTTTTGGAGCGTTAAAAAAGAAATTCAGGCTTGATTTTTGTTTCTTTTCATCAAGGAAAAGAAAGAGTTGTTTCGATTTGTAAATAACTGGTTATCAGTATATTTCTTCTTTTTGTCTTGAAACAAAAATAAGCAAAAAGTTCAAGACTGTTTTCATTTCTTAACGCAAAACAAGACTAGAATATCTAAACTCCATAAACTCGCGCTACCCTTCCATGCTAAAGCGCGCTCAAACAGTATGGAGTTCTTAACGACATTATAGCCTCGTTTTGCTAAAATGAAAGAGGTCATTCCTAAGCACAGTGAATAGTACTAGTAACTAAAAGCTAATTGCGTAACATCACTAACTAACTATTCATTTGACTCTAGTTTTACCTCAAATCTACCCTCCTCTCTAGGATTAGCTTTTATGTCCCATATCTTCTTCGTATATTCGATCATTCATTTTTTACGATTATGAAATTTTACGAACGCAAACTCTTTTGGTGGATTAATTCGGGAATCCTCGCGACAGTTTTACTAGTCGTCTATGCTTGTTCTTCTTCTTTAGCTACTAAAAAAATAGCGAGTAAGGACATCGACTACAATTTCCACATTCGCCCAATTCTTTCTGATAAATGTTTTGCTTGCCATGGACCGGATGCGGCACAGCGTCATTCGGATTTGCGATTAGATACGGAAGAAGGTGCATACGCAATGCTGAAAGATCAAAAAGATCAGTACGCAATTGTACCAAATAGCCTAGAAGAATCAGAAGTTTGGCATCGAATCATTAGCCAAGATACTTTTGATGTAATGCCGCCACCAGAGTCGAATTTGACCTTGACGAGAGAAGAGATTGACTTAATTGGTAGATGGATTGAGCAAGGCGCAGAATACAAAAAGCACTGGGCATTTTTGCCTCCCCAACACGTCATACTTCCTGAAGTGAATCGCGAAAAGTGGGTGCGCAACGAAATTGACTATTTTACTTTAGCAAAAATGGAAGAGCGGGGCTTGCGACCAAATGAAGAAGCGGAAAAGCCATATTTACTAAAGCGAATTGCTTTTGACTTGACAGGTTTACCTCCGACTCCCGAGCAGCAAGAAGTATTCTTGACAGATGAAAACCCAGAGGCGTACGAAAAAATGATTGATGAACTACTGGAAAGTCCGCACTATGGCGAAAAAATGGCGATTCATTGGCTAGATGTTGCGCGCTACGCGGATTCTCATGGCTATCAAGATGATGGACTCCGGACTATGTGGCCTTGGCGCGATTGGGTGATTCATGCCTTCAATGAAAACTACCCCTATGATAAGTTCGTCACTTGGCAATTGGCAGGGGATTTGCTACCTGAACCGACTAAAGAGATGCTCCTCGCCACGGGTTTCAATCGCAATCATAAAATTACGCAAGAGGGTGGGGTGATAGATGAAGAATATCGAATCGAATATGTTACCGATCGAACCAATACTTTTGGAAAAGCCTTTCTAGGCATGACTTTCGAGTGTGCCAAATGCCACGACCATAAGTATGATCCCATTTCTCAAGCAGATTATTATAGCACTTTTGCTTTTTTCAATCAAGTACCTGAAAAAGGACTATTTGGAACGATAGATGCAAATTTTGCGGATCCCCCAAACATGACCATTACGGATGAAGATGTATCAGAATTGCTAACCTTCATCAATAAGCAAGATACTGCAGCAGTTGATGTAATGATTATGCAGGATTCGATGGGAATGCGTCCGACACAAATTTTGGCGCGTGGCGCGTACGATGCACCAACCGATACGGTTTCTTTCAGTACACCTAAGTCTATTATGTTGTTTGATACGACTCAATTTGCGCAAAATCGCTTGGGACTAGCGAATTGGTTGTTGGATGAGAAAAATCCATTGACAGCACGTGTATTCGTCAATCGCATTTGGCAAGAAATTTTTGGGCGTGGTATCGTTGAAAGTTCTGGTGATTTTGGAATGCAAGGAGATTTACCTTCGCACATGGAATTGTTGGATTGGTTGGCACTCGATTTTCAGAAAAACGACTGGGACATTAAGCATCTAGTCAAAACTATTCTGATGTCTGCGACCTATCGCCAGTCGGCACAAGTGAGTGAAAAACAGCTCGCTATTGACCCTGAAAATATTTATCTCTCGCGTGCGCCACGCTTGCGATTAACTGCAGAATTGGTGAAAGATCATGTATTGGCGAGCAGCGGACTATTAAACAATGAAGTCGGTGGACCAAGTGTTAAGCCTTATCAGCCCGATGGTGTTTGGGAGGTTGCTACTTCAGGTCGAGGGTCGCTCGCAGAATATGTGCAAGATCACGGCGAGGACTTGTATCGTCGAGGAATGTATACCTTCATCAAGCGTACTGTTCCGCCACCGTCCATGCTAATGTTCGACGCTTCTAATCGCGACCAATGCGAAGTAAAACGATTGAATACCAACACGCCACTACAAGCCTTGATTATGTTGAACGACCCTCACGTTTTGGAGGCGTCGCGTGTGCTGGCAGAAAGCTTGATACAAGATGATAACTCTGTGGAAGAAAAAATTGAATTGGCTTTTCAAAGAATTGTTTGTCGCAATATTTCGACTGCTGAAAAAGAGGTGTTGACGAACTATTATCAAGAAGAATTGAGCCATTTTAAGGATAATCAAGAAGCTGCTCAAGATTTACTTACCATTGGTGAATACAAGCAAGCCGAATCCTTGGAACAAGCCAAAGTGGCGGCAATGATGCAGGTAGTGCATACGATTTATAATATGGAGGAGGCGATTATGAAGACGTAGTTTGCGAAGAAAAGATTCTCCAATCGCCTAAGTGTTCCTACGTTTCCTTGCTACTGAAAACGGATCGTCCAATGTCTGTGACTGGATGGCCATTGCTCTCGTCATATTTGCTAAATCTTCCTGAGCACGATTGGCTCTTGCCGCTAGACAAACGTGTTGCATTGAAGCTATAAACTTCAACGATCTTGTTCCTTGTTTGGATGGTCGAGGAATACTTAATAGATCAGAGGGCTAGGCTGTTAGCCGACTTTCGCTCTTAGTTATTGTGGGTGGGTATTGCTCTTTTTCTTCTTCAAATTTGAACGTAGGCTGTATTTGATATTGCTTGATTCTATTTTTTGCCAATTCGCAATATTCAGCGCTCATATCAATACCTATGAACGCTCTATCTAATTGATAAGCAACTTTACAAGTTGTTCCACTTCCGCACATCGGGTCAAGGACAATGTCTCCTTTATTTGTCCATGAATTTATGTGGTCTCTTGCAAGTGCTGTTGGAAAAGGTGCTGGGTGTCCTTTTGCTTCCTGATCTTCCGCTTTTTTACCAACTACATATTCCCATATATTCCCTTTTATTTTTTGCTTTTTGACGGGCTTTGCCAATTTTTCTCTTTTCTGAACGCCCTTTGAATAGTTTTTATAAGTTGTGCCGTTTAGTTTAAGTCCTGCGTGTAAGCAATCTACTTTTATTGGATTATGAGTTTTTACAGTTCCTTTGCTAAACACGAACATATACTCGAAAATGTTATTATATCTCTTTCGGTAAATCTGTGGAATTGGATTGGTCTTTTGGAAAATCATTGTATCATGTAAATTAAATCCAACTTCTTTGAAATACAATGCTTGCTTAAAACTTGTTCCTGTTTCACTCCCTTTAATAGTTGCATCGGCAACTACCCAGACAACTACACCTCCTTCTTTTGTAATTCGATAAAGTTCCTTTGCTATGTCTTCAAAAGGAAAAACGTAACCTTTATAAGTTCTTAAATTATCATATGGAGGTGATGTAACTGTCAAATCAATTGCTTTAGGGACTTGGTAAAAAATAACCTACCCACTACGATTAAAATCAATCAGGACATCCCACTTGGGTAAATCTGGATTTCTGAGGATAAATTTTTGAAGTTCTTTGAAGTGTTCGGTTT
>JBCDFY010000258.1:0-9955 GCA_039176995.1 Bacteroidota bacterium | reverse complement strand
ATTAGAATTACTGCGATGAAAATCCCTCTGAGAGAGATCAATAAATATACAATATCATACGATTGTTTTCAAAAAAAATAGTTGGTTCCTAAGAATTAATAGATGCTAATGATGCATTGAATTTTTCTAATTTATTGAAATTCAAGCCTTATATCCTTCTGGAGCACTGTATGATATCATCTCCTAAGTCTATGAAACAATCCAAAACCACTCAAAAGCATGGCTTCTCAAATGTTAAAAATTAAAATATTTAGCTAAAAACACATTAGGCAAAATGATAATTTATATATTTGCTCATGTGCAGAGGTAATATTTTGTGAATCTATTATTTATACAAACCATTGCAAACAAGTCCTTCTTAATAAATCCTATGAAAAGTGTGCTATACCAGCAAAAGTTAATAAATAGTCTACCGCTAAGAAATTTCCCATTGTCAAAAATTAGATACTTATCATTTCATCAACTCATCCGTCGCTTGGGTTGACAAGCAAGGCTTTGTGTAGTTATCGTATAACAATATAATTACATTCATTAAGAATGTTGAGGCGTAGCTTATATAGAAGTATCTTACATACTGGTAACCAGTATCTTAATATCAGAAAAACTACTTATTTCACCCTTTTTGTGAGCGCTACGGAGTATGTTCTTTTGGATAAATTGGTAGCTCTTATATCCCAAAAAAGAGATTGTTTGCTTTAGCAAACCCCTAGATACGCGTGCACATACGATAATTAGATAGAACGAAAAACTAGAAAATAGAACATTTATTATTTACATCAAAACACATTAGTATGAAGTACACACTAATTACGTCTTTAGCCTTATTATTTTCCATTTGTACTGCCTTTGCACAAGGCGATTGGACAACGCGTTCCAATGAACTCTATTACTATAATGGTACAGAACGCGTCTTCCTTCAAGCGTCCACAACAGCAGCGATTTATTTTGAATCTGCACCCAATTTGAATCGCCTTTCTCGCTTATTTGATGATTTTCCTAACGCAACTTTTAGCGAAGAAAAGCTGATGATGGTACTAGAATCGGAGGAACTTTTCACGAACTTGCAATCTGCTAGGGGCAGAAGGAATTTCTTAAGAAGTTACCGACTAGATCGCGAAGGTGCTTTTGAAGTACTGCCAGGATTTTTAGTTGATGGAGGTTATCCAGCTTGGTTTACGACAACGGTCACCGTCAATTTTGCAAAAGGGACTTCCATTAGCCAAATTGAGTCCATTTTGAAGCAATTTGATGCCTCTAATTTGGAAAATGTAAAGTACAACGTTTACAAATTTGATGTTCCAGCCATCGAAGATCAACTTCCACTCATTCAAGAACTATTCGAGGATGGCTTAATTACTTGGGGGCAACCCGATTTTAGAGTTTCCATCGAACATACCAATGATCCGCTATACTCTGCTCAGTATCAGATGAATAATACAGGTGCAGTGATTGATGGTGTAGCAACAATTGCAGATATTGATATAGATGCACCCGAGGCTTGGGCGATCACTACGGGAGCTGCTGGCTTGCGCGTTGCAGTGATTGATGATGGAATAGAAGATCACGAGGACTTACCTAATATTACAGGAGGTTTTACGCCATTGAACAACGGAAATGGTACACCAAATGCTTCTGGCAACCACGGAGAGGCCTGTGCAGGTATTATTGCAGCGACGCATAATAACTCCATTGGTGTAAGAGGAGTTGCCCCTAATGTGCAATTGCAGGGAATCAATATTTTTGCAGGCAACGAATCGGTCAATGATCTTGCTGATGCTTTTTATTGGGCAATCAATAATGGTTCAGATGTATTGAGCAATTCTTGGGGCTTCACAACAAACGGTGGAGCAGGCTCTTTGTGTCAAGATAATCCTTATCCTGCACTGACGACTGCCATCAATGATGCAGCAGCAACTGGAAGAGGAGGTAAAGGCTGCGTTGTCATCTTCGCAGCGGGGAATCAAAACTCCTGCGTTTCTTATCCTGGGCGTTTGGCAAATGTCATTGCGGTAGGTGCTATCGGACCAAGAGGACAAAGAAGTTATTATAGTAATACTGGTGCAGAACTAGATGTGGTTGCACCGAGTAGCGACGAAACCTTTGGTGTCAGAACTACTGACCGAGAAGGTGGACCAGGTTATAATCCAGGGAACTATGCGGATGATTTTGGAGGAACTTCGGCTGCTTGTCCAGCAGTGGCAGGTGTAGGTGCACTAATTTTAGCAATTGACCCAAATCTCACAGGTGCTCAAGTACACAGTATTTTGACAAGCACTGCGGACGACATGGGATCAAGTGGATTTGATAATACTTTTGGACATGGTCGAGTGAACGCTTACGAAGCAGTTATTGCTGCACAAGGCAACAGTGGAGGCGGCAATGGCTGCAACGATAATGCACTGACCTTGACCATCGTTACTGACCAATACCCACAAGAAACTTCTTGGAACATTACAGATGATAATGGAAATACTGTGGCTTCTGGTGGTGGCTATACTAGCCAATTTACCAGCTATACGGAAGATATTTGCTTGCCTGATGGCTGTTACACTTTCACTATTCTTGATTCCTACGGCGATGGCATTTGTTGTGCGTATGGCAATGGTTCTTATACACTCACGGATGGAAGCAGCACTCTATCAAGTGGTGGTTCTTTCCAATCTTCGGAAGCGACCGATTTCAGCTTGAACACTAATTGTGGTGGAGGTAATAATGGTGGAGGATGTAATTATGTTACTGTGGATAGCGAAAATTTCGATAGTGGATGGGGCATTTGGAATGATGGCGGTGTCGATTGCTTCCGATTGAATAATACGACTTATTCTAACAGTGGCAATTACTCAATTCGGCTGAGAGACAATAGCGGAAGTGCTTCTGCAATGACGACCGACGTTCTCAACCTTTCGGCTTACAACAGAGTGAAAATAGACTTCACATACATCACCAATAGCATGGACAATGCGAACGAAGATTTCTTCTTAGAAGTCTCTACCAATGGTGGTTCTTCTTACCAACTTTTGGAAGAGTGGAACTTGGGAGATGAATTCCAAAACAATCAGCGCGAATTTGATAGCGTCATCATAACTGGAGGATTCACTTCCAACACGAGTATTCGTTTCCGCTGCGACGCTTCTGCTAATGGCGATCAAGTTTATATTGATGATGTGGTGATTAGTGCTTGTAATGATTCGGGTAATATCGTAGATGATGAAGAGGATGATCTTCCAGGTATTGACTTTGCTGATAATAGTAATTATACATCTAGTTCACTGAAAATCAATAATTTGGAATTATATCCAAACCCAACTTCAACTAGGCTTAATGTTGATTTGACTTTGAAAGACGTGAATTCTTCTGCAACGGAAGTAGTCATAATAGATATTACGGGCAAGACCGTTTTGACGAAGCAATTGGGTACAGATGAGTATTCTAAATTTAGTATAGATGTTACTGAATTTGCGGAAGGAATGTATTATCTATTGATTCTTAATGAAGAAACGCGTTTGTCTAAGACTTTTGTGGTGACGAAATAGATACTGTTCTAAACTTATTAGTCAGAGTGAATACTTAATAATATTTTTATCAACATGAGGGTGTCATTTTCTAGGACACCCTCATTTTTGTTGATAAAAATCATTCCATACCGAATTAGTTCATAACTTGAACTTCTCGAAAGTCTTTCCATTGAACTTATACACTCCAGCATTATACGTCCCTAGCCAAAGCGTCCCTTGACGATCTTTGTATATGGAAAACAAAAGCACTTCCGCATCACCATCCTTGATTGGATAATTAGTCAATTGCTCACCATCACTTTTCCAAACACCTTCGTCGTAAGTAATCATCCAAAGATGACCATTATCATCTTCTATAATGGATAAAAAGTAAGGTGCACTATCTTCATCACTAGCTGTTGAATCCAAAATTCCTTGCTTCCTTTTGTAGTTCACTATGTTTGGCTTACCGTTTTTTTGATTACTTGAAATTTGGTAGCGATAACGCGTATTGCAAAACCAAAAATCACCATTTTGATCTTCTATAATTGAGCGCATCCCAAAATCTCCACCACTGGGTGTTTTTTGCAATTGTTCTTCATAGAGCCAACTTATAGATGCTCCATCGAAGCGACACCAACCCAAAGAAGAAGTACCGAACCATTTATTGCCACTGCGATCTTCGTACATACTGTAAATGCTGTACGGACTGTAGGAAGCAGTTGGGTTTTGTGAATGAAACTGATATTCTAAAGGGCTTCTAGGAAATTTCAGAGGATGCAGAAACTCACCATCATAGCGATAAGGACCGTTCCCTCCAATACCTATTCTAAACCATAAGTCATTAGTATCTAACTTCCAAGAAATGTCCACAGCATTACCTTCTGCAATAGGTAGCGTAACAAATTGCTGCCCATCAAATTTGCTAACCCCTTGATGCGTATCGAAGTAAAGATTCCCAAATTGATCTTCTTGTATATCTAGTACGGAATTGCTGGATAAGCCATCTTCGGAGGTGAACAGCGTTAGTTTTTTACCATCATGTTTGTATACTCCATTGCTTTTGCTGACAAACCAGTAGTTTTCATTCTTGTCTTGATGAATATCTAAAATTGTTTTGTCCAACTCTTTGACAACTTTGCCCAAGGTGCTTTTCTGATTCGTTTGACTTTTGCAAGAGAAAAAGGTTATCACAAGTCCAAAAAATAGAATAGTGTTAATTTTCATCTTTTCATCAGTGGTATTGAGTGAGATATTCTTTCAATTCTTTGTATCAGAATTACGCTCCCCAGTAATTGGAAGCTAGAGTAATTCGTAGCTGGTAATGATTTTTATAAGGTTAGCTATGAATTTGTTTTAGCTACCGATCACCTAATTTTCACAAGCATTTTCTCTCAATTTGATCACTTTTAGAGTTTTCCAAATCTCATTTTTTTCAAAACTTTTGGGAGAGAACCTAAAAAATGATTTTTTTTGGAGCTTCAAAATATTTCATTCAATTGAGGTATTTGCAAGCAACGGTTTTTGAATGATAAAAGATGAAAAGTTAGTCGCCAATTAGCCTTCTCCATAGTTTATAAATTTCTGCAAAAAAAAAATGAAGCCTATCATTCACTCAAAATCAACTGTAAAAATAGTGCAAAGGGGATGTAAATATTGCCATTTGGATTTCTTATCTTACGATCAGCTTGTTCACAGTTAGCTAATCACCCACTCAAACTGCTAAGAAATAAAGCTCACTTGAATGACGGTTTTCAGTTTGGGGTAATAAATAAGATACCCAAAGAAGTGGTTTTAGTTTGTTCTTATTCAAGGCGTGAAAAACGGAGTCCGTACGGATGAGTATTTTCGCAACGCAGAAGAAGGGCAAAATAAGGCAGCAGAATGGGTAGAGCTTGCCCGCATGGGTTATATTTTACCTACTCCCTTAAGTCATTTGATAAGTTCCTGCCAGTTGAGCAATAGAAGGAAGTAATTGCTTTATGTGCTTCCCTGTTACATCCGAAACCGTAACTCCAACCTTGGAAGCCGTTACCGGTTCCTATTCAATCGTCGCAGATTCAGAACGTAACTTTCCAATTCATTAGTGAAAGTGGTGCTGCCACCATCGGGCAAGTAAACGGTGTAGGCTTCGTCGGTTTTCCCAAAAATATATTCATCCGTTGCTCTACTTTTTTGAACTTCATGCCATTCTCTCATCAAAAAGCAGCGATCCTTATATTTTTTTAGAAAATTTTTATTCTCCTAAGTAAATGATTACCAACTACTTACATCACAAACTAAAATAAAAAATAATTTTTCTCATTTTTTGAGGTCACTTTTTTTCGCCTTCAGGTATTTGTAAGTGAAAGCAATTGACAATTAGAAATTAACAATTGCTAAACCCAAATAAAAACAACAAGCAAATACACTAAAATCAGAAAATGAAAACATACAAGAAAACTTAAATCAATAGGAAGAATAGCAAGAACGAGTTACACCTCATCTCCTTCTTCTTCCTTTCTCCTTAAACAAAAATTTCAGACAAATTTCCGCTAGTTGGATTCGAGCAAGCGCGCTGATTGCTCCTGACTAGGCTCTGCGCTCAACTCTCCTCCTTAGGTGCATCTGAGGAGAGAGCCACGGAAACGAACCTACCACTTGGTGGGAGCAGACCTGCTATGCAAAGCAGATTATAACTCATTTATTTTCAATTGCTTACGCTAATCAAAACAGTCAGTCGTAAGCGCAAACTTTTTATTTACTATGAGAAATTTATTATTAATCAGCGTCTCTTTCGTCCTTTTCACTTTAGGTTCTTGCTCACAAGAAGCACTTGATTTCAACCTACAACAGGACGCACCTAACAACACATTGACCATGCTTGAAAACGACGACGTACCCGTTTCTAATTCTTCGCAGAGTATTACCGTACAGACCAATGTAGGAGAAGTGACCATTTCCATTGCCGATGGTGAAATGATCGTTGAGTTCACTGCCAATTATGATTTTTCCAACATCATTCCTGAGAGCACACAGCACTTAGACTTCGAGGATGTACAAAGCAACCTTAGCACTTTGTCCTTGGATATCAGCAGCTATCTAGGAGAAAGTGGACGCTTTGAAGCTATTTTTGATTTAGGGACACATGATTTGAGTGGTTTGGAGTTGACGCAGACGCAGGCGATTGTTATTGAGGATTTAGTGACTTACTAGATCTTAAAGATCGTCTCGGACTGTGTCCGAGACGATCTTCGTTTTTGTATTTAAGACTTCCTGCTGTTTTTCTTTTAACCAAAGTAAAGATTGTACATTTTCATTATCATCAAATAAAGTGATGATTTTCTTTTCAGGGTAATCAGGATTGGTATAATATTTAGCTAATCTTCTGCATTTTTGTATGAATCTAATCACCGATATTTTATTTGACTTTGACCAAATTTTTTCTCGCGTCATCCATTTTTCAAAGGCATCAAAATAGCTAAACAGATAAAACTCATAAGACTCATTTTGCAAATATAGATCAAAGTAGATTTGAGTATTTAGTATTCTACTCACGAGTTGGAAATAAGGAATTTTAAACTCATACCCTATCAAGAAATCAAGACTTTCATTCAGTTGCATTTGATTGTATGCAGTATGAGCTTTTGCCCAAATTTTACAATCTTCTTGAAATTTCCCATCGACCTTTGATATATATTCTTCAATAAACTGCTTAGTAAATCTGAAAGTCTTTTTCACATTGCTTGCACCTACGATGGTTGCATAAGTGCTATAACTTATTTTTCCTTTTTCAAGAAGTACATTTGTTTTTAATCCTATCTGATAAAGTGGCAAATTCTCAGTAGCACTTATTGATTTTGTTTTAATCAACAATGCTGTATCATTCAACAAATACATCAAATGCACCTTCTGCTCTCGCTCACTCAACTCCCCATGCCGCTCCATAAAAGCCTCCCTCAATTTCCAATACTGCTCCAAGCGATTTTCTTTGGTATAAGCAAAACGCATTTTGTAGAACTCAATAGCGGGATGTTGGAGGTGTTCGGTAGCTTGATGCCAAAGTCGTAGTGCGGCTTCGGTTTCGTGGTTTTCGTTTTGGAGAATGCGGTTGCGGAATATTTTTTCGTTGAGGATGGTGGCTTTTTCTAGGAGGTAGAGCAAGTCGAGTTCTTCGTCCATTTTTTGGAGAATGGTGCTGCCTTTTCGGATGCGGTAGCTTTGGTTGGGATGGTGATAGAGTTGGCGATGGTAGCGATAGGTGTCGAGGTGATCTTCCCAGGATTTGATGGTTTTGCTGTCGATGCGTTTGATTTCTTTTTCGCTATCTTTGAGGAAGCGTTGTTCCAAGTCGTGGTCTTCCCAGGCTTCGACGAGGAGTTCTTTCTTCAGTTCGCTTTTTTTGTCGAGTTGCTGAAAAATGAGAAAGCGTTCTAACGCAAGATAGGCTTCGGACAAGAGGTTGTTTATACGACGGTCGCTGAATTTGCCTTTTGGAAGCACTTGCTTGAAGAATTTTTCCTTGGTGAGCTTGCAGTCGTCGAAAGTGGGATAATATTTTCGGATTTTTTCGAGTACACGAATCAAATTTTTGTTAGTATTGCACCAAGGTGAGCGCAACCACAGCTCAAAGGATTTGAGTTCGGCTTCGCTGAGTGTTCGCAGCGTTTTGACAAATTTGGATGCAAAAATGATGCACATTTATTGTGGTAATTTTAATTGCCTAAAGCTAAGTAAGTCGATTGGTTTTCTTATAGGAATTGGCTTATTTTTTGTGGTAATTTAAACGCAAATTGAGTTATAGTTGAACCACAAAGGGATAAAAGAAGGAAAAGGAAAACTTTGTGCCCTTTGATTTCTTTGTGGTTCAAAAACCTCCAAATCGTTTTATGAACCACAAAGGAGCATCCATACGGACAAGAAAGGAACACAAAAGATAAACTTAATCGTCTTGATATCTCAACGAGGTGTGATACACTCACCACGAAAAAACACTTGATGAGCGTATCGTATCTTGGTCGCAGACCAAGACAATCGGTGTCCAACATGAGTAAATAAAACAAAATGAAATATGCAGTAGTCTTCTCTCTTATTTTTTCAATATTCCCATTTTATCTCTGCTCCCAAACTGCTTATATCACCAATGCTGAGTCTGGTACTATATCGGTCATTGATCTTCAAAGTAATCAAGTCATCCACAACATAAGTGTAGGCGGAAGTCCAACAGCACTCAGTGTAGCACCTGATGGAATGAAAGTTTACGTCACTGATTTTATAAGCGATGCCGTTATTGTAGTTGATGCAATTAGCAATACCGTAGACACAGCGATTGTGGTCGGAGGCGATCCTTTTGGTATTTTAGTCAGTCCGTTTGACGAGTATATTTACGCCACGTCTTTTAATGGAAATACCCTGAGTCGAATTCATCCTGAAACCTACGAAGTGGATAAAATTTCGGTGACTCGACGACCTTTTGGTATAGCAGTAAGCCCAACAGAACCCAGTTTGGTCACTACTCACTTTGACGGAGGAAATAGAAGAGTCGTTAGCATTGTTAACACAAATATTTACGAGAACTTGTATAACATTCAATCTGGAAATGTTCCTCTTGGTATTATCTTTAGTGCTGATGGGAAAAAATTATATGTGGCCAATAATGCGGATGATACCGTAAGCATAATTGATGTAGATACAGAGGAAAAATTCGACATAAAACTAGGAAGTGCAATCCGAATTGATCCTTATGATTTAGTTTTAAATGCTGATGAATCTAAGTTATATGTTTCTAACCAATTTGAGAATACGGTTAGTGTTATTAATACTGCTACACGCGAGGTAGAGGCAACTATTCCCGTTGGTGTTGAACCTTATGGTATTGATATCAGTCCTGATGGACGAAGCGTTTATGTGGTTTGTGCAGACTCCGATGCGGTTTATGTGATTAATACGCTAAGCAATGAAGTCATTGACGTAATACCTGTACAAAACTCTCCTCGATCTTTTGGAAATTTTATTTCTAATTATACCAATACTTGTAATTTTCGTGAGGAAATTTCAGATTGCGAGGTGGTCGATACTCAAGAATTCGATATCATTCCATTTGAAGTCTTCCCCAATCCAACCAAGGACTTTTTGACCTTCAAAGGAACGACTCCTAAACAAGTCAATATCATAGATGCTTATGGGCGATTGGTATTGAGTCAAAAAAATAAAGCTGCCATCAACTTATCTGCTTTCCCCGATGGTATTTATATAGTGCAGGCTAATATTGGAGATGCTTGGATGAGTCAAAAAGTGGTGAAGCAGTAACTAATTTGACCATAATAGTCATATTCCCTTTTTGAAACTATATGAACTCTGTGAAAATGCTATATGAGCTCGTATGTTTGTACTAAGGTAAAAAACCAAAAAAAGTTGATTGAAAAATATTAAACTGGCACTTATCTAGAATGGTAGCATTATATGGGAAACAACATCTATCT
>JBCDFY010000257.1:0-10049 GCA_039176995.1 Bacteroidota bacterium | reverse complement strand
CCAAAATCAATAGGAAAAATTTATTTTGTATTGATTTTGGATATTATGTCTGAAGTAATTGATAATAATTTGAGATGTGCTCAACAAACATTTATCTTCCTATGAAAAGAGTATTAATTACAGGTGCTGCTGGTTTTTTAGGTTCTCATCTTTCTGATCGCTTTATTAAAGAAGGTTTTCATGTGATCGGAATCGACAACTTGCTGACAGGGAACATTAAAAATATTGAGCACCTATTTCCTCTAAAACAATTTGAATTTTACAATCACGACATCACTAAATTCGTCCACATTCCTGACGAATTGGATTACATCTTGCATTTTGCTTCACCTGCGAGTCCAATCGACTATTTGAAAATGCCGATTCAGACCTTGAAAGTCGGCGCATTAGGAACGCACAATATATTAGGTGTCGCCAAAGCAAAAAAAGCTAGAATTTTAGTGGCTTCCACTTCCGAAGTTTATGGTGATCCTTTAGTACATCCACAAAAAGAGTCGTATTGGGGAAATGTAAATCCAATTGGGCCACGCGGCGTTTACGACGAAGCTAAGCGTTTTTTGGAAGCGATAACAATGGCGTACAATACGTACCATCAAGTGGAAACCCGCATCATTCGCATCTTCAACACCTACGGTCCAAGAATGCGTGTAAATGATGGTCGCGTTTTACCTGCATTCTTCTCTCAAGCCATTCGTGGCGAAGGTTTGACCGTCTTTGGTGATGGTTCTCAAACTCGCTCTTTTTGCTATGTGGATGACTTAGTAGAAGGCATTTATCGTTTGCTATTGAGTGACCACGATCAGCCAGTGAATATTGGGAATCCTGATGAAATTACCATTAAAGAGTTTGCGGAAGAAGTATTAAAATTGGTAGATAACCCAGACGCGAAAATCGTTTACAGGGATTTGCCAAAAGATGATCCTAAAGTCCGTCGCCCTGATATTACGAAAGCGAAAGAAATATTGGGCTGGACACCCAAAGTGTCCAGAGCAGAAGGCTTGAAGTTGACTTACGAGTACTTCAAAGATGTGGTAAAGTAAATTCCTATCATTACTGGATAACTTCCCGTTATCCAGTAATTTTTTTCTTAAGAAAAAAGGCGATCACCTGAAAAAGATGATCGCCTCAAATGGAAACTAAAAACACTTAGAGCTTATTTGAATTTTGATCTTTGAAGCGAAAATGAGCTATTTTCTAATCAATCAAGGCGAAAAAATTGAGTTTATCTGGATAAACGAGTATTTTTTCAACGTTGAGTGAGGAAAGAAGAGCCATTTGTAGCCCAATTATTAACTTTCAAACAAGCTCTCAACCTTCGGATAAGATGTCTGAATGGGCTTTGGGTTTAATTAGATACTTTTTTTTATTCTCCAATAGTATGCGACAATACAAATCCTGCAAACAAATACCAATCTGAATTCACGCTTGCTCCACCTGTAAATCCGTCTAAATAATCAGAATTGGTGTAGCGTAAACTTCCTTCTAGCGAAAGCGACAAATTTTCCGCAAAATCATAGCGCAAGCCTCCTCCAAAAGGTACAGAAAGCATCGCGTTGGTTGCTGTTCCTTCTATATTCAGCAATTCTTCCAAAGTACCTGATTCACGCATATCAATACTGCTTTGCGCAATAGTTAAGCCAACGCCTGCAAAAATATAAGGGTTGAATTGTGGTCGAAAAGTGCTGCTCTTTATATTACTGCTACTCACTTCTTTTTTGAACGGATAGAATTCAAAAATGGCAGAGGTTTCAAAAATGTTGGACTTGAAACTTAAATTTCGGTCAGTTTTTCTTTCATCTTCTGCAATTTCGTCTGTACCTGAAATCAAGCCAATCAAAAGGTTAGCACGAAAAGCTAATTTGTTATGAAATGGTTTGCGGTAAAGCACACCTAGACCATAGCTTGTACTAGACAATTCTACATTGTTCTCTGCAAGATCGCCGTGGTAGTTAGTGATGCCTAGAGCAAGTCCAAATTCTGCATTGTTTTGACTAAAAATTGGAGTTAGGCAAATGAGGATAAAAACTAGAATAGTAATCAATTTGTACATGAGATATCGGATTAAATTTAAGTAAATGTATAGCTGTTGGCTTAGTGCCAATTCATTAATTGTCAATAGTTTACGTGATGTGAAATAATTCTAGCCTCTAACAAAAAGGCTGGTGTAGTGATAGATAGTGATGTCTTGTGTGTGAATGTGTTTGCGTAGTATTCAGTATGCCATATTACCGAGGGAAAAGGTGTGATTGACAGGATTAATAGTTATGTCTGTTTAAACCAAAATACCTGTTTAATTTAAACTACTTTACGACACTCATCATTAGAAGGTTGCGCTCCTTTCTTGACTTTAACTAATTCTGGGTTAAAGCGTTTTAATTCAAATTCAATTATTCAAGCATTCTTTCTTTAATCATGCAAGAAGAAGTATCTAGCAAAAGTTGTAAAACGCCGCGTTGGCGAATGCTGAAAGCGCATTTGAAAAATTTAGAGCCAACTACTTTTAAATCTTTAATGGAAACCGAGCCAAATGCAGTGCTAATTGATGTGCGGACTCCACAAGAATTTGGGCGTTCTCATTTTGAAGGCGCGATCAATATCAGCTATTTTGCAGAAGATTTATGCGACCGATTGGAGACTTTGGATAAAGACAAAACTTATCTTGTTTACTGTCGCTCGGGCAGAAGAAGCATTCGCGTTGGTACTTTGATGCGTAATAGTGGTTTTGACACGCAAAAAGTCTATAATTTAGATGGTGGTTTGGTGGCTTGGCAGGAAGTGTTTGGAGAATAACTTCCAAAAAAATCTTACATTCAAGCCATGAAAAAAGAAATCGGTATTCATCAATTACACGCAGAAAATCCTATTGAGGCAGATTATCAACTTTGGGGCAGGACGCTTAGAAAAAGTCGTCGAGGCTTTCTCAAAAAAAGTGCTTTGGCAGCGATGAGTTTGGCGGTTGGTGGAAAAATCGTATTTGCAGAAAATTACCCAAATGGATTGATTCCCGCCGCTTTAGCCAATAGCAATCAGCCGTTTCGTTTGCAAGGAAAACATCCTGATCTAATCGTCTTAAATGATCGCCCAATCAACGCAGAAGCACCGCCACATTTGCTCGATCCTAAGGTGACGCCTAGCGACGTTTTCTTTGTGCGCAACAATGGCATTCCTCCCAAACAAAGTGATATTGACCTCAACAATTGGGCACTCACCATCGAAGGTGAATCCGCTCAACAAAAAAAGACGTTTACCCTAAATCAGCTCAAAACGCGGTTCAAAAATTACACCTACCACCTTACTCTGGAATGCGGTGGCAATGGAAGAAGAGAATTTAATCCGCCAGCCAAAGGAAATCAGTGGGGCTTGGGAGCAGTGGGCTGTGCAGCTTGGACAGGCGTGCGGTTGAAAGATGTACTGAATGATATTGGAGTGAAAAAAGATGCAGTTTACATTGGATACTATGGGAAAGATACGCATTTGAGTGGTAATTTGAAAAAAACGGTCATTTCCAGAGGCGTTCCGATTGCAAAAGCGATGGAAGAAGAAAGTTTGATTGCTTGGGAAATGAATGGCGAGCCGCTACCTTTACTGAATGGCTATCCATTGCGCTTAGTCTTTGGTGGTTATCCTGCTTCTTGTTCAGGCAAATGGTTGAGCAAAATTGTCATTCGCGATCAAGTGCACGATGGTCCAAAAATGACTGGACAAGCCTATCGCGTTCCTTGCAAACCCGTTGCGCCAGGCACGAAAGTGGCAGATGAAGATATGTGCATCATCGAAAGTATGCCCGTGAAGTCTTTAATTACTTACCCCAAATCGGGTGCTACCCTCAAACTGAATCAACAACTCCCAATTCGAGGTCATGCTTGGGCAGGACAGCGCGAAGTGCAAAGAGTGGAGTATTCGATAGACTTCGGCGCGACTTGGCAGGCGTGTCAGTTGGAACGTCCCATCAATCGCTTAGCTTGGCAGCATTTTTCCGCTAAAATCAACTTTCCAGAAGAAGGTTATTACGAGGTTTGGGCAAAAGCAATTGACAATCAAGGAATTGCACAACCGATGCTCCTACCAGGCTGGAATCCGAAAGGTTATTTGAATAATGCTTGTCATCGAGTAGCGATCAAGGTCATTAATTGATAAAGAGAAGATTTTATGGTTAAATGGTTTCAGGGTTGAGAGGTATAGAATGGAAACCATTTCAAACTATCATCAAACAGCGAAGCCATCAAACCCACTTAAACAACGAACCCATGCAAGAAAAAAAATACATTAATAGCACTTTTACTTTTTTACTTAACTTCCTAAAAATTGTGGTAGGCGTACTTTGCTTAGTGCTGATTTATGAAACTTTGGGAAAAAAAATGGGCTGGGATTTTGGTCGTCCGCAAATGACCGAAGCAGTCAAAATGCGTAATGACAAAGCAAGCGTGAAGCAAGTTGAAAATGGTATTCATTTAGAAACGGGCTTAGTATATGCAGAAGGCTTCGAATTAGTCAAAGGAACTTGTACCACTTGCCATTCTGCAAAATTGATAACACAGAATCGAGCGAGTCGAGCAGGTTGGGAGCAAATGATTGATTGGATGCAAGAAACGCAAGGACTCTGGGAATTGGGAGATATTGAACCAATCATTTTGGATTATTTAGCGACACATTATGCGCCAGAGGAAGCTGGGCGGCGCGCCAATTTGGAGGAAATTGAGTGGTACATTTTAGAAGGTGAACCTGTAGAGCATTGAGGATTTTGATGCGAGAAAAAAATGGTTATCGTGCCAGATGGTTTCAGGGTTAATACATTCAAACTATATCGAACTAATTCAAACCATATCAAATAAATAAAATAGACTGCTAGATTAAAAGATATAAGACATGAGACGCAAGGTACTCGTGTTCAATTTCTTGTAGCAATCAAAATATACAATTTTTCAGGGCACATTACTAAGTTGTCTAACAAACTAAAAAGCATGCAAGAATTCACTTCTTCTATTCGGCAAGGTGACTCCACACTAGGTTGGCATTTCACCATTCCTGTCATCAAAGACATTGCAGAAAAGTTCACAGAAAATGATCGCAGAGTGATGTGTTCCATCAATGGCGAAAAAGCCTTTCATGCTGCACTGATGTCTGACGGAAGAGGAGATTATTTTATCAATTTGAATAAAGAACGCCGTAAGAAATTAGGCATCGTTGTTGGTGAACCCATTCAGGTTGTATTAACTGAAGATGAAAGCAAATACGGAATGCCAATGCCCGAAGAATTTGAGGAATTACTGATGATGGACGATGAAGGCAGCTCGTTTTTTCACGCTTTGACGCCTGGAAAACAGCGCAGCTTGTTGCATTTGATTGGTAAACCCAAAAGTTCAGATGTGCGCTTGAAAAAAGCAATTGTTATTAATGAGCACTTGAAAAATAATCAAGGAAAGTTAGATTTTAAGCAATTGAATCAAGATTTTAAAGATTACAATCAGCAGTTTAAGTAGAATTGTTGATTCATTTATTTGTTGCACTGTTGATCTGAATTGCGGTGGTGGATTGAAGCTGTTGATCTATCAGTACAGAATTGCCAAGTTTTAAAAACTTAGCAAGTCTCAATCCACGGATTTACCTACTATCTGAATTACCATATCTGACTTCTGACAATCAGTTAAAAAGATGATCTGGCCTCTGACTCTCCATCATCGAATATTAAACAAACGCG
The DNA here is from genome assembly GCA_039176995.1 of Bacteroidota bacterium. Classification (GTDB taxonomy): domain Bacteria; phylum Bacteroidota; class Bacteroidia; order Chitinophagales; family Saprospiraceae; genus JAAUTG01. The sequence goes on along the minus strand of JBCDFY010000257.1, from coordinate 4,351 downwards.
AAATCGTAAAGCCCAGGCGAAACTCGCCTTCCCTCCAATCGCTTGTTGTATTCATAATATAATCTGACTCGATCATACCTCGTGCATTCGTTAAATTGACTTGAAAAACGTGTCCGCCCGTATCAAACTCAAAACCAATGCCTAGCGGAAATTGAAATTCAGAATTTTCAGATTTGGTAAAGGGATTGCGCTCACCATTCAGCGGAATAGTAGCATCCAAAATCAAACCAACCACTTTGCTTAACTGAATACGCGAAGCCAAACCAACGGTGTAAGTATCATTCACATCACCAAAAGGCGCGATGTTTCGATGTGTGAAGCCTGGAGAAATTTGTAAAGAAAAACGCTCTGAAAACTTCTTGGCAATCAATAATTGCACCGTATAAGAAAAGCGATGACTTTGCTTTTCAAAGAAATTAATCGCTTCTGGATTATCACTTTTTTGCATCGTGGAAGCCGTCAGTGTCCCTAAAGCGGTAACTGTAAAAAAAGCAGGCGACTGCATTCTTTGTTTCAAAATTCGCCACTTGGCAGAACCTGTCACCAATTGCGATAAGTTCCCTCCGCCTTTGGAGCGATAGGCACCAATCGTAATATTATTCGTGAAGCCATAATCCGCACCAAGTAACACATCTGCGGCATTTTCCAAACCATAAAAACTTGGCCAACCACCAGACTCTCCTAGTAAATCTCCAAAACGATGACCAATGCGAATATCCAATTTTCGCTTTTGTAGTACATCTGCGGCTTGCGTATTAATGATGCGCGTATCCTTAAATGTTCGGAGCACGTAATCTTGAGATTGCACAAAAAGGGGCAACAGCAAAAGGGGCAATAGTAAATAAGTGAGTCTGTATATTTTCATAGCAAGTTTCAATAGTTTCGAGTTGAAGAGACATTCAATTTACGTAGTAGCGGATAGGAATGTTTATAACAAGTACATTAATTTTCAGGGAAGCCATTGCTAATCCAACATTCCAAAAGTTCCAATTCTTCTTCCGTTAAAGACTTTGGTTTACCTTCGGGTGCGTAGTTGGGGGGCATATCACGACGATTCAACGAACGATTTTGAATGGTCTGAATGAAAGGCGTCGTGCCAGAATAGGAGGTGAAATCTCCACTAGAAAACCCTGTAATATGACAACCTTCGTAAGCGCAAGTACGCTCCAACAACTCTTCTATCCCATCGTCATAAGTAGGCTTCAAAGTATTGCAACTATCCGAAACAGTTGGCTCTGGCAATTGATCGTAAGCACAAGCAAAAATGAAACCGAATGTTAGTAAGAGAAGAAAAATATGATGTGTTTTCATTTTAAATAGATTGATGCCTTTACAACGGAAAATAGGATAATTAATTCTCATTCAAAGGTCTGAAAACTTCTGCTTTGAACAAAGTCCCAAAAGTGATTTCCGCGTCAATATTCCTTACTTCTATTCCTCCTATTTATTCTTCATTTCCTTATCTTCGCCAACTTGATTTCAACCACTTGCTGTAAGCACTACGTGTAAAACACTAATGTGCGTATGTGGTAACAAACAACTTCACACTTGGCAAAAAAGACAAAAAAAGCGGGCAAGGTTACTCCTTTAATGAAGCAATACTTCGACTTGAAAGCAAAATATCCGAAAGCGATTTTGCTTTTTCGAGTTGGTGATTTTTATGAAACTTTTGGAGAAGATGCGATCACTGCCTCACAAGTTTTGGGTATTATTTTGACCGCCCGAAACAACGGTGGCAGCAAAATTGAATTGGCTGGTTTTCCACACCATTCGATGGATTTGTACCTGCCGCGTTTGGTGCGTGCAGGTTATCGCGTCGCTATTTGTGAACAATTGGAAAAGCCAAGTAAGGAGAAAAAACTGGTGAAGCGCGGCGTGACGGAAGTGGTGACGCCAGGTATTGCCGTAGATGATAAATTACTCGATCATAAAAGCAATAATTATCTTGCAGCATTGGCTTTTGGAAGGAAAGGACAAACAGGAATTGCTTTTTTAGATGTTTCCACAGGTGAGTTTTTAGTGAGTGAAGGAAGCAAAGGCTACATTGATAAATTGATGCAAAGCCTGAATCCTTCAGAAGTAATTTTTTCAAAAGACCAGAAGAAAGGGTTCGAGCAGCAGTATGGAGAAAAATTCTACACTTTTCCTTTGGATGAATGGATTTTTTCGACCGATTACACGCGCGAGAAACTGCTGACACATTTCGAGGTGAAAACACTGAAAGGTTTTGGCATCGAAGAAATGGAATTGGCACAAATCGCTGCGGGTTCAATACTTCATTATCTCGAAACGACCGAAAACAAAAACCTCAAACACATCGCGACCATCAGTCGTATTCAGCCTGATCGCTACGTTTGGTTAGATCGTTTTACCATTCGCAATTTGGAGCTGATTCATAGCCCACACGAAACAGGCGTTCCGCTTATCAAGATATTGGACAAGACGATTTCTCCGATGGGCGCACGTTTGCTCAAAAAGTGGGTCGTTTTGCCACTGAAATCACAAAAAGAAATTGAAAGTCGCCTAGATATTGTAGATTTCTTCTTGAAAGAAAACGAATTGTCGCAAGAGCTAGAAACTTACATTCGGCAAATGGGCGATTTGGAGCGATTGATTTCTAAAGTGCCGCTTGGAAAAATCAATCCAAGAGAAGTTGTGCAGCTCTGGCGTGCCTTGGAAGCGATGATTCCTATACAAGAACGTCTTAAAAAAAGTGGTAATACTTACCTAAAAACTATCGCCGATGGCTTAAACCCTTGTCCTTCTCTGCGTCAGCAGATCAAACAGCAAGTTGTAGAAGAACCACCTGTGAATTTGGCAAAAGGCGGTGTAATTGCGGATGGTTTCCATGAAGGATTGGATGAGTTGCGCGGCATCGTCAAGAACAGCAAGCAAATACTGCTGGATATCCAACTGAAAGAGGCAAGTCGTACGGGAATCGAGAATCTAAAAATTGGTTTCAATAATGTTTTTGGGTACTACTTGGAAGTTACCAATAAGTACAAAAACAAAGGAATGGTGCCGCCCGAATGGACGCGCAAGCAGACTTTGACTGGTTCAGAACGCTACATTACCGAAGAACTTAAAGTACTAGAAAGCAAGATATTAGGAGCAGAAGAAAAGATTCTAACGCTAGAAACGAAATTATACGAACAACTCGTTTTTGCAATTTCTGACTTCATTCAACCCGTCCAACACAATGCTAGTTTAATCGCTCGTTTGGATTGTTTGTTGTCTTTTTCTAAAGTCGCTCAACGTCATAATTATTGCCGCCCAACGCTCAACGATGAGTACGCCATTGACATCAAAGCAGGTCGCCATCCAGTCATTGAGCAGCAAATGCCAATTGGAGAAAGCTACGTTCCCAATGATGTTTATCTGGATCGTGACGAGCAGCAAATTTTGATGATTACAGGTCCAAATATGGCAGGTAAATCTGCACTTTTGCGACAAACAGCACTGATTTGCCTAATGGCACAGATGGGAAGTTTCGTGCCAGCAGAAAGTGCCCATTTGGGTTGGATTGATAAAGTATTTACGCGTGTGGGTGCATCCGATAATATTTCTTCTGGCGAATCCACTTTTATGGTCGAAATGAATGAGACGGCGAGCATTATGAATAACATTTCTGATCGCAGCTTGATCTTACTAGACGAAATTGGACGTGGAACAAGTACTTATGATGGCATTTCCATTGCTTGGTCAATTGCCGAATACCTACACAATCATTGCTGTCCCAAAACGCTTTTTGCAACGCATTACCACGAGTTGAACGAACTCGCCAACAAATTTCCGCGCATCAAAAACTACCATATTGCGACCAAAGAAGTCAGCCAGAAAGTAATCTTCCTGCGCAAATTAGTGCAAGGCGGAAGTCAACACAGTTTTGGAATTCACGTCGCAAAAATGGCGGGAATGCCAAGGGGTATCGTAGAACGTGCTGCGCATATTCTCTCCCAATTGGAACAAAAGTCCATCAATACGGAAGTACAAACCGAAGATGGTATTAAAACAACCCAAGCCAATACTTCCAATTTCTCAGCACCCATGCAATTGAGTTTCTTTGAGACTCACGATCCAAAAATGGAAGCGCTAAAATCTGCAATGGAAGATTTGAATATCAATTCTATGACGCCAATTGAGTGTATGATGAAGTTGAACGAATTGAAGGGAATGTTGGAAAGTTGATGAAAATAAACCTTTTACACCCTTTGTTTTTCTTTGGTTGACTAGGACGTTTGTGTAATAATTGCAAAAAATCAAATGATACTTACCAAGAGCAATTTATTTTGGAATTGAATGGACATCGAGTCCATTCAATTCCATCAGGGTTTCCAAAGGATAAAAAATG
>JBCDFY010000256.1:0-10053 GCA_039176995.1 Bacteroidota bacterium | reverse complement strand
CATGAACGTGATTAGGCATAATACAATAAGCCACTAAATCATATTGCTTTCCATCCATTTCATGCAATTTATCTATTACAATTTTAGCAATTTCAGGTTTTTTCAAATAGCAATTTCCGAAAGGCTTTGTATCCAGTTGATAGTCATAATTTTTGAAAAATAACTTTCGTTGGTTTTCAATTTCTTCTTTATAGTGTTTTGGTTTTTCTTTTTTAAGTCGCTCAATCTGGTTATCCATTTTTTGTTTTAATTGAGCAACTAAGGCTTGTGGTAAGCTATCACCCAACCGGAAAGTAACAAAGAAAGTCGCTCCTATTGGAGCGATATGGGGTAAGCTGTTTTTGTATACGATCTTGATTTCTTTCATAGTCATGCTTATTGTACTGGCGACTTCAGTCGCCAAGAGCAAGTCGGCGACTGAAGTCGCAGTTACCAATCTTCGCCAGGTATCCAAAACTGTAAGAGGGACTCTCTACCTACATGAAAACAGTATTTTTCTGCCAATGCTTTCAAGTCTGCTCCTTCGTCTATAGCAACGGAATCATACTCTACATTTGCTTTTCTTATGACTTGGAACTTTCGAGTCTTTTTGTCTAACAATTCAAAAGTGACTATCCAATCATACTTTTTCCAGCGATGTATATTGCCGCCCCAAAACTCTTTCGCTTCTTCTGCACTTGGGTACATCGCATCGAAATAGTGGCTAAACTGAGAAATACTAATCGCGATACCTCCTTTTTCCGCAGTAATCAGGAAGTCCTTGACAGGCGAATGCTTCTCCATAGCTTGCTGTACGATAGCTTTTTCTTCCGTTGTTGTCCAGACAGGGACTTGTTTCCGAATCACTACCTTTCCATCATAAGGATATTCAACTACCTCAAAACCTTTTGGTATTGTCGTGATTAGGTTCTCTGCACCAGCATCCTGTGTGAGGTAATAGCGCAGCTTCCCTGTTTTAGTCGGAACGGCTTTTACGTAATACGTCTTCTGTTGCCGATTGGTATAACTGAATGCAGATTTACTCATATTAAAGTTTTGATATTCAAATACTTATACTAAAAATAAAAAATATAGTCTTGTTTCAATCCTTGTTTTTTTAGAATAAAAAGCCTATCTTTGCAGTGCCTACTCTACATGAAATCCGACTCCATGTCGTTGGAGGGTATCCTTCTTAGTGTAGTTGCGGGCTTTTTTTATTTAAGCTTGTTTGCCTTTGTCAAGGGCTTTTTAGGTTTGTAATAATTCCCAGAATTTTGGTAATTCTCGGAATCGTATAAATCTACAACCAAAGAGATTTTATCCATAAGGAAATTATAGTATCTCGTTTCTCCTCTTTCAAAAAGTCTTTGAATTGCCCAACAAAAATAATCTGATACATTCAGCAGTGGTTCAGTCGAGTGGTTTTGTACGTTAAAAACTATACTTGTTGAAACCTGTTTTCCTTTCTTAGAATTTCTAGTAATCGCTTTTTGAAGTGCTAATTGGAGATTGTTGTTTTTAGTACTATTCCCTCTACTAGCAATGTCTAATATAAGTTTACCACCTTTATTTAGTTTGTTCTTTATGAGGTGAGAAAGTAAATCTGCATAAAACTCTGCTTCTTTACCATTATGCTTATTGGTATAGATACCCATTATTTTTCGCCCAACCACTGCCTCAAAAGTACAGTTAATGGTTTTAATGTAATCATAAAATAACTTCCTAACTTCTGGCACATCGTCTGTTGCGTGAAAATAATAACCTCCTTTAGTTTTCTTTTTTTGAATGCTTGGAACTTCACTAAAATAGGGATCACTACAAACCTGTTTTTGTAAAGCCAATACGTTTTTTCTTATTGCGGCAAGGGGTTCTTTGAATTTGACTGCACCCAAAATAAAACACTTGGACACCCCATTTTGTCCAACGATATTTACCTTCCCTTTTCCAAAAAAAGTAGTATCGCCAGCTTCATCAAGATAGCGATGTATAGAAGATATATTTTCTGTTTTTGATTTCATTTAGTTAATCGTTTTTACTCTTATTTTCCCCGTCATCAGCTGCTGCATCAACCCCTTCTTTTGTTTACGCAAAGCCGCTAGCTTTTGTTGGAGGAGATGGATTTCTTCGTCGGCTTTGGTAAGGATGGCGGCGATGGCGGTTTGTTCTTCTATGTTTTTTGGAATATTGAAAACACTATTTTTAAGAATCCTCATATGACGACTATAACCTAAATTTGGTATTTCTAAAAAATCTAAGACGTAATAGCCAAACTTTAGTTTGACAATAGGTTTAGTTTTAAAGATTTGCGTGCCATCTGCTCCTGGCACAAATTTGAAATCAATCCACTTTACAACTCTTGTATGGTCTCCAAATATTATAGTAGGTACGTCTATTATGATGTTTTCTGTATTCGAGAACCCACAAATCACCTCTTTTCCTTGGTCAACTATGGGATTTTTTCCAAAAAGTAAATATTGTTTCTTATTTAGTTGAATTGATTTGTAATTTTTCTTCTCAAATATTTCTTTAAACTTCTTCTCCTCCCACGCCCCACCAAACCCCTCCAACCTCACCTTCCCCGTCAACAAGCACTGCATCAAGCCCTTGTTCTGCTCCTCCTTTGCTTCAATAAGTTGTTGTGTTTTACTGATGGCTTTGTCCCAAGTGGAGAGGATGGTGGCTATTTTTTGTTGTTCAGGGATTGGAGGTATGACGACAGACAATTTCATTAAAGAGGCTTTATTTAGCTTATATCTTCCTGCCCCTTGACGAGTTAAGTGTGAAAAAATATTTCGATGGTAGAAAAACCAATAAAACCATTCGGTTGTAGTTTTATCTTGTCCTTGGATTGCATGAGCATGATTATTAACATTGAATTTTCCTATAGCCAATTGCGTCATAGGCTTATCTGAATATTTCAGAAAGTGATCGCCATCTTCTGCAATTAAAGCATATCGGCCATCATATTGATATTCATTTATATAATCTTGAATTTTTGTCGGTCCGTAGTAAGGATATTTCCCTTGCATATTTTTCCGTAAAGTTCCACTTATTGGCTTTCTACTGTTATTGCATATTTTAAATGCTTCCCCAACATTAGACACCTCCCACTCCATCGGAATCCACCCCAACTTCGTCTTTTTGTAGCCTTCTCTATTTTCGTTAGTCATATTTAGTTGTTAGCGTAAGTGTTTAACAGAAGAAATTTATCGAAATTATCGAGCAATATTTTGCTTCTATTTGTCCATAGCTTTTTTATTTGTACTGGCGACTTCAGTCGCCTCACCTTTTTAAATTTTGGAGACTAAAGTCGCCGTTACAGTCCGAGTTCCTTTAGATAAATCGCCATTTGATCTTGCACTTCCGAAAGTTCCATTTCTAGTTTGGTGATTCGCTCTTTCACTGCCTTCAAATCCACTTCCTCTTCAAAAGTATCCACATAGCGAGGGATATTGAGATTGAACTCATTCTCTTCAATTTCCGCCAAAGTGGCGACATAGGAATACTTTTCTTCTAGCACGCCTGATTCTATCTTTTCAGTAACAAACCGTTGATGTGTTTCAACAATCTTATTCAAATATTCTTCCGAAAGGATATTTTGGTTTTTACCTGCTTCGAAGTGCTGACTGGAATCAATGAACAATACATTTTTTTGTTCTCCTTTTCCCCTATTAAAGATCAGTATAGCAGCAGGAATACCTGTACCGAAAAAGAGATTGGCAGGTAATCCAACTACTGCCTCTAACAAATTTTCTTCGATTACTTTTTTACGAATTTTCCCCTCTGAACTTCCTCTAAAAAGCACACCATGAGGTATGACTACACCAACCTTTCCTTTACCTTCATAAGCCGTCTCTATCATGTGAGAAATAAAAGCCCAATCCCCTTTACTCTTCGGTGGCAGCCCTCTCCAAAAACGATTATGAGTATCAGAGGCAGATTCTTCTGCTCCCCATTTGTCTAAACTGAATGGTGGATTAGCAACAACGGTATCAAACTTCATCAAAGCATCACCTTCCTTGAGCTTTGGATTCCGAATTGTATCTCCCCAGCGTATTGTTGCATTGTCCATACTATGCAAAAACATATTCATTACCGCTAATGCCCAGGTACTACCATTTGCTTCTTGTCCGTAAAGAGAAAAATTATCAGAGCCTACTTCCTTCCCTGCCTTAATCAATAATGAACCAGAGCCACAAGTTGGATCACATATTCTTGCTCCTGGTTGAGACTTGGTAAGTTTCGCCACCAAAGTAGAAACCTCTTTTGGTGTATAGAATTCACCAGCTTTTTTACCAGCATCCGAAGCAAAGTGAGCAATCAAAAACTCATAGGCATCCCCAATAATATCACTACCATCCAATTGAGAAGGACGCAAATCCAGCTTCTCATCGCTAAAATCAATCAGGAGATTTTTTAGGCGTGTATTTTTATCTTTTACATCACCCAAGTTACTTGTGTTGAAGTCAATATTTCGGAAAACACCAGAGCCGTCTTCACCCGACAATTTCCCAGGATTCTCCTCTTCTAATGCTTCTAATCCTTGATTGATTAACTCCCCAATATTGGCTTCATTTCTGCTTTCGTATAGATAATCAAATCTTGAATGAGTAGGTACAACAAACCTTTCTCTACGCATTGCCCACTCTGTTCTGTCCTTGTCATCTTTATATTTTTCAAGATAGATTTCCATTTTATCTTTCCAAACATCACTTACATACTTAATGAAAAGCATGGTCAATACATAGTCTTTATATTGTGCGGGGTCAATGACTCCTCGGAACGTATCACACGCTCGCCACACCACTTTGAAAATATCTTCTTTCGTCGTTTTACTCATTTTTTGTCAATTTCGATTTTGTAAGATTTAGCAGTAGTGTTTGATAAAAAATTTCTTTCTGTTCTAAAAGGTCTAAAGTAATTCTACGTTCCAAATCCCAACACAATTGTAGTTTTAAAACTTCCTCTTGCTTTTCTAGTGAAGGTATCTCTAATTCCACATTCAGTAAAGACTTTTTAGATAGCGAGAGTATATGTGTGCCCTTGGTGAGGCTGGAAAGAAACATTTGCATCCTCATAGTATTAAAATACCATTTTACATATTCAGGTAGAATATTTGTGCTATGCAATCTCATCACAAAGAAGGTAGAAGATGCAACTGCTTGTCCGATATCGCTTCGATAAAGACAGACGCGGTTATTCAGTCCCTTAGCTGTAATCAATAAATCTTTATCCTGAAGGATGTGCCTTCTTAGTTTCTTATCACTGATGATTTCTTGATTAATGATTGCATCCATTCGGAATTCTCCATTCCTATCAAAATGCTTTGCCTGCAAATACAGTGTATCCCCCAAGAGTCCAATACCTTTCTCATAGACTCCTGTCGTTACATTAGCTATATCTTCTAGTTTTACGAACATCCTAATAAAATGTATTATTTTTTCTCTGTAATTACTCTACAAAGTTAAATGGAAATTACATTCAACACAAATATTTTTTTCTTTGTAATTAAATTACAAAAATAAAAGTGCACATATAAAAACAGCCCTCCCCAAAACCGAGAAGAGCCATTTCTATTTTATCATTTATTGCTACAAGAACAAGCGTAGTTTAAAACATCTCCGTCCCCGCAAAGTGAAAATTCCCTTCAATTGCTGCATTTTCATCTGAATCTGCACCATGTACGGCATTTTCTCCAATGCTGGTCGCATACAAAGCACGAATGGTACCTGCCTCTGCTTCTGCTGGATTAGTTGCACCAATCAATTTACGGAAATCTGCTACGGCATTATCTTTTTCTAGAATTGCTGCTACGATTGGTCCAGAAGACATGAATTCTACTAACTCATCGTAGAATGGACGTCCTTTGTGTACCGCGTAAAATTCACCTGCTTTTGCTGCAGACAAATGCGTTAATTTCATTGCTGCAATTCTAAATCCACCGTCAGTGATGTGCTTTAAAATGTTGCCAATATTGCCTGCTTTTACAGCATCGGGCTTAATCATCGTGAAGGTTCTGTTCGTTGCCATTTTCTTATTGTTGTTTGATTTTGTTTGAGATGGTTCGATTTGGTTTGAGGTTGTTCGACATCATTTGTCTCACATCTCATCGTCTCAAATCTCACATCTAAAAAGAAAAAAAATCCCGAACGCTTGGGGAACGCTCGGGAGGCTTATGTTCATTAAATTAATTGTTGATCTTCTCAGACCAGGTATATATCAAAGTGTATGTTGATTCTAATCTAGCCATCCGCCAAAGCAGCCGCACCTCCCACGATCTCGGAAATCTCTTTGGTAATTGCTTCTTGACGAGCTTTGTTGTAGGCAATTTTCAGTTCTTTCTGTAATTCTTCTGCATTTTCGGTTGCATTATCCATTGCCGTCATACGCGCACCATGTTCAGAAGCATGCGTGTCTAGCAAATATTTTTGGAACTGCGTTTGCAGAATACTTGGAATCAAGTAAGCTAGTAAACTCGCTTGGTCTGGCTCGAAGATATAGTTCGCTTTTGTATTGCTATCTCCTTCTGATTCTAGTTTCTCGACGGGCAAAAACTGTGCAACTTCTGGAATCTGAATCACTACATTACGGAAATTACTGTACGCCACATCAATGGCATCATAAGTTCCATTTTCAAACGCTTCCATCAATCCTTTAGAAACAGTAGAAACATTATCAAAGCTCAAATCCTCAAACAAAGCCACATAATCTTCGACTACCGTTGCCTGATTCCCATAATTTCTACGGAAAAAATCTGCTCCTTTCTTACCAATTGGTAGAATAGTTAGATTTCCTTTAGCTAGAACATCTGCATACTTTGATTCAATCTTCGCTACTGCCGCTTTAATCACATTGGTATTGAATGCACCTGCCAATCCGCGATTGGAAGTCACCACTACCAAGCAAGCATTTTGTATTTCGCGCTCTACGCCAAAAGAAGTATCCACATCTCCATCTAAATTGGATAGGATGTTGATTAACATTTGCTGTTGCTTATCCGCATAAGGGCGCAATTGCTGAATTGCTTGCTGCGCACGACGCAACTTCGCCGCCGCTACCATTTTCATGGCTTTGGTGATCTGTTGTGTCTTTTTGACCGAGCTAATCCGTTCCCTTACTTCTTTTAATGCTCCAGACATATATTTAAGATGTCAGATGAGAGATGTCAGAAGACAGACTCTCAAATATGATAAATCCGAGGTAGAGAAACGAGAAGATCTGACCTCTCGTTTCTCTGCTCTCGCTTCTCAATATTACTTATATTGTGAACTCAATTCTTCTGCTAATTTCTTCAAGATGTCAGCAGATTCTCCTTTGACTTGACCTTTTGGATCTCTGAAAGATGCCAAAGTCTCAGGATGACGTTGCTCCAAAGTCGTCAAGAATAGTTCTTCAAATTCTTTCACTTTATTGACAGGCACGTCTTTCATCAAGTTATTTACACCTAAGTAAATGATCGCTACTTGCTTCTCTACAGATACTGGAGAATACTGTCCTTGCTTCAACATTTCCACGTTACGTGTCCCTTTGTCCAATACCGCTTTAGTTGCTGCATCCAAGTCAGAACCAAACTTCGCAAAGGCTTCCAATTCACGATAAGCCGCTTGATCTAGTTTCAAGGTACCAGATACTTTTTTCATTGGCTTGATCTGTGCAGAACCACCCACACGAGATACGGAGATACCTACGTTAATCGCTGGACGAATACCTGCGTTAAATAGGTTAGATTCCAAGAAAATCTGTCCGTCCGTAATCGAAATTACGTTGGTTGGAATGTAGGCAGAAACGTCCGCTGCTTGAGTTTCAATGATTGGCAATGCCGTCAAGGAACCACCACCTTTGATCAAACCTGCCTTTTTCAAAGATTCAGGAATGTCATTCATCTGATTCGCAATCTCATCGTTGTTGATGATCTTCGCCGCACGCTCTAACAAGCGAGAGTGTAAGTAGAATACATCACCAGGATATGCCTCACGCCCTGGAGGACGACGCAGCAACAAAGAAACCTCACGATAAGCCACCGCTTGCTTAGACAAATCATCATAAACAATCAATGCTGGACGACCGGTATCGCGGAAGTATTCTCCGATTGCAGCACCAGAGAATGGTGCGTAGAACTGCAATGGTGAAGGATCGGCAGCAGAAGAAGAAACGACTACGGTGTAGTCCATCGCTCCACGCTCTTCCAATACGCGCACTACTTGTGCTACGGTAGATGCTTTTTGACCAGTGGCTACATAAACGCAGAAAACAGGTTCTCCACGATCGTAGAATTCTTTTTGGTTTAGGATTGTATCAATTGCAATGGCAGTTTTACCAGTCTGACGGTCACCAATGATTAGCTCACGCTGTCCACGACCAATTGGAATCATGGAATCAATCGCCTTGATTCCTGTTTGCAAAGGTTCGTTTACTGGCTGACGATAGATAACACCAGGTGCTTTACGCTCCAATGGCATTTCGTATCGCTCACCGCTGATTTCACCTTTACCATCGATTGGTTCTCCTAATGGATTTACCACGCGACCAACAAAGCCTTCCCCAACAGAAATAGAAGCAATTTTTCCAGTCAAACGTACTTTAGAACCCTCACGAATTCCATCAGCAGGTCCCATTAATACTACCCCTACATTATCTTCCTCCAGGTTCAATACGATTGCTTGAGTACCCGTCTCAAACTCTACTAGCTCACCTGCACGTGCTTTGGTCAAGCCGTAAACACGAGCAATACCATCTCCTACTTGTAGGACTGTACCTACTTCTTCTAAGTCCGTAGCTGCATTGAAGCCTGATAGCTGCTGCTTCAATATTGCTGAAATCTCGTCTGGTTTTACCGCAACTGCCATATTTTTTATTGTTGATTTGTTTATTCGTTGATTTGTTGAACTGATGCGTTTCAAATCAACACATCAACGGTTCAACAGATAAACAGCTAATAATTTACTTTCTTTCGATTTGAGAGATATACAAGTTGCCTTGGAAGTTTTTCTTAAAGGCTTTCAATTTACGGGACACACTTGCATTATATAGTTGTCCACCAAATTCGAGTACCATACCACCAATTAAGGATGGATCAACTTCTGTAACTACATCTACATCAGTAGAGATTCCTTTTTCAGCGATTAATCGCTGCTTGATAGTTTCCACGGCTTTCTCACTCAATTCAACTGCACTCGTGATTTTAAGATCACTTATATTTTTGATGTTTTTGTATTGCTCTATAAAAGCGCGCATGATGGCTGGTAAAGAAGATTCTCTACCTTTATTTAGTACAATATCCAAAAACTTAGAGACCAATTCTGTTGTCTTTCCATCAAAAATGGATTTAAAGATTTTACGCTTCTTATCCATACTCACGATTGGACTATTTAGCAGAAGCTTGAAATCCTTGTTTTCGGCCACTTGTTGAAACAGCAGCACATCATCGTGCACTTTCTCCAATTCTTTACGATCTTGAGCAAGATCAACCAGTGATTTGGCGTATCGCGTTGCTACTTTTGATAAAGACATCTTTTGGCTGTTGGCTATTGGCTTTTAGCTATTGGCTGAAAGCGCGGTATGGCTAACAACTAATGGCTAACAGCTAATAGCTAGTTTAATTTAATATCATCCACTAATTCGTTTACAAATTTCTCTTGAGCAGTTTTATCGCCCAATTCTCTTTGTAAAACCTTCTCTGCAATCTCGATTGCCATGTTACCTACTTGATTCTTCAAATCAGTGATGGCAGCCATTTTCTGATTTTGAATTTCTTCTTTAGCAGACTCTAATTGCTTTTTGTATTCTACATTCGCACGATCTCTCGCCTCTTTTAAAATACTTTCCTTCGCATCCTTTGCTTCTTTCAAGATTTTTGCACGCTCTACTTGCGCCTCGTTCTCCAATTCTTTATTTCTGGATTGCAAACTGGACATCTCTTCGCGCGCCTTTTTTGCTTCATCCAAGGCATCTTGAATATCGTTTTCTCTCTTTTTCAAAGCATTTTGGATAGGCTTGAATGCCGTACGACCAATGATGATCCAAAACAGAATGAAAATCAAAGTCGTCCACAACACCTGACCCAGGTCAGTTGTT
>JBCDFY010000255.1:0-10087 GCA_039176995.1 Bacteroidota bacterium | reverse complement strand
CCACTTTCCACTTTCCACTTTCCACTTTCCACTTTCCACTTTCCACTTTCCACTTTCCACTTTCCACTTTCGCTAGGATTTCGCCAAAGCCGTATCGCGCAAGCGTTGCAAAAAAGGCGATGCAAAAATAAATTCCTGCAAATATTCATTGTCACTTTCTAGTACATCATCTTTATTTCCTTGCCACGCCACTCTTCCAAGATTAAGCAGATTGATATTGTCTCCAATTTCCATTACGGAGTTCATATCATGCGTATTCATAATCGTCGTGATGTTGTTTTCGTAAGTAATACTTTGAATTAACTCATCAATGACGATAGAGGTTTTGGGATCAAGACCAGAATTAGGTTCATCGCAAAATAAGTACTTGGGATTCAGGACAATAGCTCTAGCAATACCCGTTCGTTTTTGCATTCCACCACTGGTTTCGGAAGGGTACTTATCATTCGCTCCTTCCAGACTGACCCGTTCCAAACACTTATCTACCTGCATTTTTTTCTCCTTTGGCGTCATATCCGTAAACATATCTAAAGGAAAGCGAATATTCTCCTCCACCGTCAAAGAATCGAAGAGGGCAGAGCCTTGAAAAAGCATTCCGACTTGTTTGCGAATTTCTTTCAAATCTTTCTGATTGAGTTCTGAAAAACGCACATCATCGTACCAAACCTTTCCTTCCGTGGGCGTCATCAAACCCACTAAAATTTTCAACAAAACCGTCTTTCCAGCACCACTTCGCCCAATAATTAAATTGCACTTGCCCGATTCAAAAACGATGTTGATGTCTTTCAAAACTTCCACATCGCCAAAGGACTTATATATACTTTCTGCTCTAATCATATTGCTAAAAGTTGAAGGAGTTTTATGAAGTCAACAATACCGCGATAAAATAGTCCGCCAACAAAATTAATATATTACTGTACACTACGGCATTGGTACTAGCCTTTCCTAATTCTATGCTTCCACCTTTTACATAATAGCCTTGAAAGCAGGAAACCGTTACTAGCAAAAATGCAAAGACAAAGGCTTTTACGAACATCATAAAAACAAAATAAGGCTCGAAGAACGAACGAACACCTTGTACATATTCCGAATTTGTCAAAATATCTGGTGGTACACTTGCTAGATAACCGCCGCCTGAAATAATAACACAAGAAAGTGCAACAAGCATCGGAATGACAATCACAGCGGCAATGAGTTTCGGTAAGATCAGATAAGCTGCTGTATTGACACCCATAATTTCCATCGCATCAATGTGTTCTTTTTGGCGCATTCCACCAATTTCGGCAGCCATATTGGAACCTACTTTTCCTGCCAGTACCAAGCAACTAATTGTCGGTGCCATTTCGATAATCGCAATATCACGGACGATATAACCAATGTACCACATTGGAACAAAGGAACTCGATAATTGGTAAGCGAACTGAACCGCCGTCACTGCTCCAATGAAAACGGAAATGATGCCTACAATGATGAGTGAACCTACACCAATATCATTCATTTGGCGCATGGTCTCTTTGTAGTACATCGAAAATTTCTCTGGGCGGCTGAAAACTGCTTTCATCATCAAAATGTATTGCCCAAAGCTGTGTAGAAAATTCTTAATCATATTTCTCTAACAAGTCTCTCAAGTGCTGGTTTGATTTTGGACAGCGAATGTAAGGACATTTTAGTAGAAGTTTCTCTTCTGAATGTATAAGGTATACAGAACAGATTGCATTTTTATAGAAAATAAAAAAAGATAAAAGCGCCAGTCTCTGATTTTTGCAAATCAATGGCGACATCAGCCTGAGGCAGATGTGGTCGAACCGCCATGATTTGATCAAGGTTTATTCAGGACAAAAAATGACCTCTTAGCCATTTTTTGTCCTGAATAAACCTTGCTGGATTTGGGTGAACTCGGCGTCCACCCAAATCCAAAACAAGTCGATCCTAGCAGCACTCTCAATACATATGCAACTTGTCATACATTCAAGTGCACAAGTGTAACATCCTCGAAGAGAAGTCGTATTACAAACATGAGAAATATTCTTATATAAGAAATTTTCTCATTTTTGTAAAGTAAAAATATTGACTAGCTTTGATTACCAGTAATTTAGATATTTTTATTTTTTGGTATGATAGTTGGCATACAGCTAAAGAGCCTCAAAAGCTATAAATGAATAGCTTTTCATATACATGCCTTTATTGGAATTTGGAAGAAGAGAGGTAGCAAACTTATCAAATAGGGTTACTCTAATCCTTCATAGCTACTTTACAACAACAAGTAACTATCTTTCTTCTCCATTTCTTTTTCCCAAAAGCCTTAAAAATTAGCTTTTCATATACATACTTTCGTTGGAATTTGGAAGGAGAGAAGGTAGAGAACTAAATGCAGGGATTCTGTAATCCTTGAAGCTACTTTACACTACTACGAGCAAAATATCTTCCTCCTCCACCTTCTCTTTTCTCTTTTGGCAATAGAAATAATCGACCTCCAACCAACTTTCCCAACTTTCAAATCGTCTCTTCAATTGATAAAATCATAGAAAAAACGTAACTTTGCGCGCCTATGAGAAAAAGATTTCGTACATTATTGATTCTTAGCTGTCTAGCTGTTGTTTTCTCCTGTAAAACTGAGTTCGAGAAGATTAGAACTAGTGGCGATCCAAAGCTGTTATTGGAAACAGCTAATAAGTACTTTGAGGAAGGAGAATATCAAAAAGCACAGACGCTTTATGAATTGATTATTCCCGTTTACAGAGGTCAAAAAGAGCTAGAAGATATTTATTATCGCTATGCTTACACTTACTACAATTTAGAAAGCTATATTTTGGCAGCTTACTATTTTGAAAATTTTGGACAGACCTTTGGAGCAAGTCCAAGACGGGAAGAGATTGATTTTATGGCAGCTTATGCCAATTATCAATTGTCTCCAACTTTTCGTCTCGACCAAAAATATACGGTACAAGCGATTGATAAACTGCAAACCTTCATCAATACTTACACGACGAGCGATAAGGTAGAACAAGCGAATCAATTGATTGATGAGTTGCGTAAGAAATTAGAACGCAAAGCTTTTGAATCGGGGAAATTGTATTACGAAGTAAGGCAGTACGCTTCGGCTTTACAGGCCTTAGAAAATCTGTTGAAAGATTTCCCAGAGACTAAAAGAGCAGCAGAAATACGTTACTATATTATACTGGCAACTTTCGAGTATGCTGAAAACAGTATAATAGACAGGCAAAAAGAACGCTACGAATCAACTCTAGAGTTGAGCGATGCGTTTGCTAAAAAGTATAGCGACAGTGAGTATATAAATGAAGTAAGAACCATCCGTAAGAAAGCGGAAATCAAACTAGATAATATTAAAAACGATGACAGATATAAAATCCAGAGTTCAGTCTATAGATCCTAATGTTTCTGCTAGAGACATCGGTCAATTGGCAGGTAAGACTAAAAACATCTACGAAACACTTTGCGTAGTCTCTAAAAGAGCAAAGCAATTGTCTGTAGATTTGAAGCATGAGTTGCACCAAAAACTAGAAGATTTCGCCGTTTCTTCTGATACGATTGAGGAAATTAGCGAAAACAAAGAGCAAATCGAAATCTCTAAGTTTTACGAGCGTTTGCCGAATCCGACTATTATTGCGACGCAAGAAATGTTGGATGACGATATTTTCTTCCGTTATAAAGAAAAGCGCAATCGTTACTAGAAAGTTGAGAATAGAAAACTACTTTTAGAAGGAGATAAGGGTTTAGAGTTTAAGGCTCTGAACCCTTATTTAGTTTTCGGAGAAAATGAATAATAATAAAAACGTAATGCTCTGGGGTAAGTGCGAAACAATACAGCAATCAGAAATTCTCCGTAGCATTACTCTTTCTATGTCTTCAAATGAGAAAATCTTTGCGCCTTCGCGTCTTTGCGTGCGCCCTGTAAGAAAAATATGCTAAAAGGAAAAAAAATAATACTAAGTGTTTGCGGCAGCATTGCTGCTTACAAAACTGCTACTTTGACTCGCCTCTTAGTAAAAGCAGGTGCAGAAGTGCAAGTATTGATGACGCCCGCCGCTATGGATTTTATTACGCCTTTGACACTTTCTACTTTGTCTAATCGCCCTGTTCACAGCGAAGTCAGTTCCAAAGCGGCTTGGAACAATCATGTCGAACTTGGACTTTGGGCAGATGTAATGATTATTGCTCCAATTACGGCGACTACGCTTGGTAAACTCGCCAATGGCATTTGCGATACCATGGTTGCTGCGGTCTACTTATCTGGGAAATGTCCCGTTTTCTTTGCGCCCGCCATGGATTTGGATATGTGGAAACATCCAGCTTCGCAGCGAAATGTAGCGCAACTGCAAAGCTACGGCAATCATCTGATTCCTGTTGGACACGGCGAATTGGCAAGTGGTCTGGTAGGCGACGGCAGAATGGCAGAACCCGAAGAAATAGTAGCGGTTTTGGACAATTTTTTCACCCAAAAAACAGATTTAGTAGGGAAGAAAATTTTATTGACCGCTGGACCAACTTACGAAGCCATTGACCCCGTTCGTTTTATTGGTAATCGCTCTTCCGGAAAGATGGGAATTGCTATCGCGAATGCTTTAGCGGAACGAGGAGCAGAAGTAGAATTGGTACTTGGGCCTTCGAGTTTAAAAGCAGAACATCCAAATGTCAAAGTAACGAAAGTAGAGAGTGCTGCGCAGATGTATCAGGTTGCCTTGGAGCATTTTCCTGATTGCGATGGCGCGATTTTGGCAGCGGCAGTAGCGGATTATCGTCCGCAAAATGTGCAAGCACAGAAAATCAAAAAGCGTGGCAATACTTTGGATATTGCACTCGAAAAAACAGAAGACATTGCTGCTAATTTAGGACAGCGAAAGCGTACTGAGCAATTTTTGGTAGGTTTTGCCTTAGAAACGACCAACGAAATTGAAAATGCTAAATCCAAATTGAAGCGCAAAAATTTTGATTTCATTGTGCTCAATTCCTTGCAAGACAAAGGCGCAGGTTTTGGACACGGTACCAATAAAATTACGATTTTACATAAAACAGGAACAACGCAAACCTTTGAGTTAAAATCGAAAAAAGCAGTAGCTAAAGATATTGTCGAGCAAGTTGCGTTAATAGTATGACCATTTATTCAACATTCAGTTATTCACTCATTGAATTATGAAAAAATATAGTTTTTTATTCCTTTTCCTTTTGGTTGGTTTGAGCACTTTTGCTCAAGAACTAGATTTTCAGGTAACGATCAATACGCCCAAATTACAAACAGCTGATCCGAAGGTATTCGAGACCTTAGAGACTGCTATTCAGGAGTTTATGAACAACACCAAATGGACGAACGATGTGTTTGAGCAAGAAGAGCGCATCAAAGGAAGTCTCATTCTAAACATCAACGAAGAGCAATCTGCTACACGCTTTACCGCGGAATTGGCGATTCAAGCAGTGCGTCCCGTTTTTAATAGCAGTGAAGAAACGGTCACTTTCCGCTATCAAGACAAAGATGTTTGGTTTGATTATGAGCAATATCAACCATTGATTTACGCGCAAAATACCTACAACGATCATTTGACTTCTATTTTGGCATTCTATGCTTATGTTATCATTGGCTTGGACTATGATTCTTTCTCTCCAATTGGTGGTGAACCTTATTTTGAAAGAGCATTAGAAACCGTCAATAACATACCAGCAAATGTGGCAGGGGTGCAACCTGCGGGTTGGCGCGCACAAGACAGCGGAAAACGTATTAATCGTTACTGGTTGACTGAAAATTTATTGTCTCCTAGAGTGCGTCCTTATCGACAAGCAATGTACGACTACCATCGTCAAGGCTTAGATTTGATGTCGAATGACGCAGTGGCAGGAAGAGCAATTGTCGCACAAGCCATTGACGCCATAAATGGCGTACAACGTGCTTATCCCAATAGTATGATTTTGCAACTTTTTAGCGACGCCAAATCCGATGAGATTACAGAAATTTTTGCGGCGGCGAGTATGGCAGAGAAGAATAAAGTTATCCAAGTGATGACGCGAGTGGATGGTGCGAGGTCTGCGAAGTATCGTTCGATACGGTAGGATTTTAGATATAAAAATTTCTTAAAAAAGAAACAATTGCTGTTCTTAAACTCTTCTTATAAATTGGAAATGAGCGTATTATCTCTCATTTCCAATTTCTGATTTATAGCTAAAATTTATCGTTTTCCTATGTACAAATATATCGTAATCTTCCTTCTTTTTTTCTCTTCCATTTCTACAATACTTGCTCAATCGGAAGTCAGTGAACTGCCTGGCGACATTGAATGGGGGGAAGAATTAAAGCAACCTACGGGCACGATTTTGTCCAAAACAATTGCTTACAATAAGTCAGGAATGTATGCTTTGCGAGTCAAGGATATTACTGATGAAGATCGAGCGAGAGTGTATATAGAACGATATGATCGAGATTTGCGCTTGAAGAAAGCACAAGAAATCGAATTGAAGTATAAGAAGAAAGATCGCAAATTTGAGGATGTCATCTATCATGGAGGGCAGCTCTATTTATTGACTTCTTTCCACAATCAAGCAAAGAAGAAAAACTATCTTTTTAAGCAAAAAATCAGCAATGAACGCCTTCAAATTAGTGATCGTGATATTGAAATGATCGGTCAGTTGGATACGAGAAATATCTTGAGAGATGGTGGCTTTGATTTAGTACAATCCAGAGATACTTCTAAGTTGATGGTGTATCATCAGTTGCCTTATAAAAAAGGAGAGCCAGAAAACTTTAAGTTACGTGTTTTCGATGAGTCTTTTTCTGAACTCTGGTCGAAAGACATTAGTTTGCCTTACAATAACGAAATTTTTAGTGTAGAAGAGTATCGTGTTGATAATCAAGGAAATGTGTATTTGCTAGGCGTACTCTATCAAGATCGTGCCAGAACACGTCGGAATGGGTTGCCCAATTATCAATATATTATTCTAACCTACACAAAAGACGGCAGCCAAGCCAATGAATATAAGATAAAATTGCGTGATAAATTCATTACTGATCTCACTTTTCGTCCTGATGGAAAAGGCAATTTGGTTTGCTCAGGTTTCTATTCAGAGCGAGGAACATATAGCATAAAAGGCACTTATTTTTTCAGAATCAATACAGAAACTAAAGAGATTTTTAATGAAAATTCTAAGGCATTTGACTTTGAGTTCTTGACGGAATTTCTCTCTGAAAATAAAAAACGAAGAGCTAAGGATGCAGAACGTAGTGGCAATACACGCCGACAAGCAGAATTGTATAGCTTCTCTTTGGATGAATTGATCTTGCGAAGTGACGGTGGTGCACTTTTGATTGGAGAGCAATATTACGTTTACGAAGATTTTTATCAAGATTTTCGGACCGGATTTAATCGTCGTGACTACTATTATCACTACAACGACATCATTATTGTCAATATTCGTCCAACGGGAGAAATCGAATGGGCGACTCGGATTCCAAAGCGTCAAGTAACGCGCAATGATGGTGGCTATTATTCTTCTTATGCCATGTCCATTGTGCGCGACAAAATCTACTTTGTCTTCAATGACAACAATCGCAATTTTTCAGATAACAGAGATCGCCTGTATAACTTCAATGGTAGAAATTCTATTGTCTCCATTGTTGAAGTCAACAAGAACGGCGGTTGGACAATTGCACCGCTTTTCCCAAATCGCGATGTAAATTTGATTACTCGTCCCAAGGTTTGCAAACAAGTTGGGCGCAAAAAAATGTTGGTTTATGGTGAATGGGGACGCTCTTTTAGATTGGCACATTTGGAGTTTAATTGATTTGCCTCGAATTTGAGCGTATAATTTTGCTAATTTATGCACCCAAATACATAGAATAACTATTTTCGCCTCAAAATTACGAGCCATGCCATTTCATCCTACATCCATAGAAGGATTAACCGTTTTTGAACCCAAAGTTTGGGCAGACGATCGGGGTTACTTCTACGAAAGCTACAATCTAAAAACTTTCTTCGAGGGCGGAATCACCACCACTTTTGTTCAAGATAATGAAGCAAAATCCACTTACGGGGTTTTGCGCGGATTGCACTATCAGGTTGCGCCTTATGCACAGGCAAAATTGGTGCGTGTGCTAGAAGGTGAAGTGCTAGATGTAGTCGTAGATATTCGTCCACATTCTTCTACCTATGGTCAATCTTTCAGTATTAAATTGAGCGCAGAAAACAAAAAACAACTCTTCGTTCCTAGGGGATTTGCACATGGCTATGTCGTGTTAAGTGAAACTGCGATTTTTGCCTACAAAGTGGATAATTACTATTCCAAAGAAAGCGAAGGCGGCATTATTTATAATGATCCACAGCTAAAAATTGACTGGGAAATTGACTTAAAAGATGCAGTGCTTTCAGAGAAGGATAAAGTACTTCCTATTTTTGGGGAGCATAGAAAATTGCAATGAGTTCGCTTAGTCTAAAAAAATTAAACATGACAAAAATATTAGTAACGGGAGCGAATGGGCAAGTAGGAAGTGAATTACAATCTTTAGCAACACAATATCCTGATTTCCAATTACTTTTCACAGATTATAAAGAGTTAGATATTACAGATAAAACTGCTGTACTTACCTTTTTTCAGGAGCATCAGTTTCAATACTGCATCAACTGCGCTGCTTATACGGCAGTAGATAAAGCAGAAACTGAAGCAAAGAAGGCAGCAGAGATTAATGTAACTGGTTCAAAGAATTTGGCAATCGCTTGTCAACAAAAAAACGCTGGCTTAATCCAACTTTCCACAGATTACGTCTACCACAACAGTCAAAACACACCTTTCCGAGAAGATAATTCTACCAATCCACAAAGTGTATATGCACGCACCAAATTAGAAGGAGAACAAATAGCACAAACTCATAATCCACTTACTACAATTGTTAGAACATCTTGGGTTTATTCTTCTTTTGGACATAATTTTGTAAAGACTATGATTCGCCTTGGCAAAGAACGCGATCAACTCAACATCATCTTTGATCAAATTGGAACACCAACTTATGCACGACCGTTGGCTAAGGCTATTTTAACAATTATTCAAAAAGTAGGTAGGGGAGAGGTAGCTCGTGAAAAACTAGCGGGCGTGTATCATTATAGCAATGAAGGTGTTACAAGTTGGTATGATTTTGCAAAAGCGATATTTGAACTTAAAGGCATCGAAGTGAAAGTACTGCCTATCGAAACTAAAGATTATCTAACCGCAGCAGTGCGCCCTCCTTTTAGCGTTCTAAATAAGGGAAAAATAAAAGCGACTTTTGGAATTGAAATTCCACATTGGAGAGAGAGTTTGAAGGATTGTTTGAAACTCTTGAAGTAAGATTATTCACTACATCCAGATATGTTTACATTTATTATTAGAGAATATCACATTCCAAAAATTGGTAAGAAGGGAATCATACGATTGGTTAATGTTCTAATAAATGGAAATCTGTAAAAAGGAAAACAAGGTGCGTATAGAATGATCGCAAAGGGAATATGAATGGATAGAATGGAAGTAAAATAGCTTTTCAATGGTAAGAAAAAAGGGTAACGACAAGCCCTAAAGCTCATCGCACCCTGTATAACCCCAAAAAACCAAAATCTTGCGGTCGCTATTGGTGTATGTATTGATAAAACGTCAGCTTTTCAAAATAGTTGCACAAAAATACATTTTCTCTCTATAAATACTAAGAAAATAATACTCTGTTTGCAACTATTTGTTTTTCAATTGTTTGTGGTCAATACTGGATTCGTAATAAAATTATTAATCAACTGAAAGTCATTGTCTTGTATAAGATGCTGACTTTTTAGTTTACAGTATAGTTGACAAATTATAATAAATGAACTCACAGATTAACTCACGCACAAATATAGAAAGATACTCCGATACATTGATGTCAATGTGTTTAGATTTTAAAATGGGTGGTATTGATGAAGAAACATTTGTTGCGAATCTGAATGGATTCAATGAAGCTCTAAATAGTAATTATGATAGTACGAGTGACACTTTATTACACATTAAAAGAGTAAATCAATTACTCACTGGCTCAGCTATTGAACTAATTGCAAGAGTAAATAGTTTTGATTCATCATGTTTATTTGCT
>JBCDFY010000254.1:0-10095 GCA_039176995.1 Bacteroidota bacterium | reverse complement strand
TTGCACTTTTACAGAAGATTTGAAGTAACAAAGACTCTGCTCTCTGCTTTTGTCAACTCATGGCGGCATCGAACCGCCATGAGTTGATCAAGGTTTCTTAAGGACAAAAAATGGCTGAAAAGCCATTTTTTGTCCTTAAGAAACCTTGATGGATTTGGATGGACTCGATGTCCATCCAAATCCAAAACAAGTCGCTCTCAGCAAGTATTGTTAGTATCTGTGCAATTTGTTGTATACACAGATCATTGCACTATTTTGAAAATTCCCTCATTTCTGCTCGTTATAAAACGCAATACTTTCTTCGATTAATGTGGCTTCCGCAGTTTGATTGATGTGAATTTTACCAATTGGTTGAATGAGCGAAAAATTGATCTGATTATTTTCGTTCTTTTTGTCTTTGCGCATCATATCAATAAGGTTAGGAATTTCTACGGTTGGAATAGATTGGTGTCCATAAATTTTAAGTAGAAAGTCCGTAATTTCTTCTAATGCTTCTTTGGATAAATTAACCAATTTATGAGAAAGATAAGCCTCACAAATCATCCCGATGGCAATCACCTCGCCGTGCAGTAGCGGTTTTTCGGTAGTCAAAAAGTAACTTTCTACGGCGTGACCAATGGTATGCCCAAAATTTAAAGCCTTGCGAATGCCTTGTTCAAAGGGATCAATTTCGACAACGCGTTTCTTAATGAGCAGTGAATCGTACAGAAAGTCGCTCCATCTTACTTTACTCAACTCCTTGATTTCCTTTATTTTATCCCATTCGCTGTCATCAGCAATCAAGGAATGTTTGATGATTTCTGCGAAGCCACTTCGGATTTCTCGCGGAGGTAGTGTATCGAAAAATTTTGGTAGGACAAAAACAGCTTGAGGATTGCGAAAAACACCAATACTATTCTTGATATTATTGAAGTCAATGCCCAGTTTACCACCGATGGAAGCATCTACTTGGGAAAGTAGCGTGGTGGGAAATTGCACAAAATCAATGCCTCGTTTGTAAGTACTTGCACAGAAACCGCCCATATCGCCGATTACGCCGCCACCCAAATTGACCATCAACGCCTTGCGGTCAATATTAGCATCCAACATGGCTGTCCATATTTTTTCGCAAGTCGCTATACCTTTGTGTTGTTCACCAGCAGTGATTTGAATTGGAAAAAGTTGGTGCTTAGGGGTATTCTTTTCTAGTAGCGGAAAGCAGTGCTGATGGGTATTTTCATCCGTCAGCACCAGTATCTTAGAATAGGGATGTTGCTTTAGAAATTTATACCATTCGTTCCACACTTCTCCAATAAATATGGAGTAATCCTGCAGGTGAATATTTTGCATTTTTGCTTTTTTGCTGCAAATATGAGATGTAGTTGGAAGAAGTGCTAAGATTTGGAGATAAAAAAATTGATTTCTGTGTATGATAGGTGATAAGTTGCACAAGTATCTGATAATGCTTGCCAAGAGGGACTTATTTTGGATTTGGGTGGACATCAAGTCCACCTAAATCCATCAGGTTTTAAAAAGGATAAAAAATCAGCAAGAGCTGATTTTTTATCCTTTTTAAAACCTGATCAAATCAATCGGGTTCGATACCCGATTGATTTGAAATGAACGAAAATTTGATGTTTTACTTCAAAATTCCTTACAGAAGTGTAATCTCTAATTCTGAGGACTTACCGATCAGCAACTAATTTTAGCACTCTACATCCTTCTTTTCTTCATCCCAACAACGCCAATCGTTGTCGCCATAGTGGCTTTGATGACGCACTCGACCATCACCCGCAGGTTCATTCAATTCAATTTCTAGGAAATTTTCAGCAGATTGATAAACATCGTAGCCTCTATTGTACAAAGCATCTGGCTGAATGCGGTATTCAATGTAGTTTCCATTGTCTTCGTGTCCAGGAATAACATTGGTAAACCGTGTGCTTTCTGCTTCCTCATTATTGGCGTCTTTTTTATGTGTAATCAATAAGTAGGGTTCAGGATTTTCGATTTGGTGGTACAAAGTATATTCTGATTCTAAAGGCGTAGAAAGTCCAGTTAACCAAACAAATTCGCTTGCTCCATCGACTTGCGAAATGCTCATTTTCCAAGCAATTTCATCTTCGGTGCTGGTGTAAGCTCCTGTCAGCACGATTTGTAACAATTCGTCGTCTCCTTCAAATTGATAGCGCCATTCATAAACGCCTTGACCAAGATATTCTGCTTCTTCGTTAAAGGCTGCTCCCAAAGCTGCAACTGGCGTCGCTAAATTTACCACCACCACTGTATTCCAAACCAAAATATTGACGCCCGCGTGCAGCCAATGCCATCTGGTCATATTTCCGGATTTGGGTTGTGCTCCTTTATCATCAGCACCACCAAATTGCTTTAGAGAAAGATCAAAAATTTCTAGGGAAGGAAGGTCAGGTGCACCGAGTACTTCAAAATCATCTTTAGCAATTTCATCTTTTTCGCAAGATTGGAAAGTTCCAAGTGTTCCAATTAAAAGGAAAAATAACATTAACTTTTTCATAGTGAATTTCTTATATATGAGATTTAATAATGACGACTATTTTATCGCCTTTCGGTTCTAATACACAGAGATCGGAATGTACCCTTAGTTGGAGTTTATTTTTGGTCAAAAAAATTAATTCGCAATCAACGTATCTGCCAAAACCGCACAAGTACTATAAAAACCTAACGCGCCATTGCTCAAGTTGCTCGGTAAATTTTCTGAAGTACTATAAAAAACTGCACCCTTCCATTCCGTTTCTATTGCTCGGGCGCGCAAGTACTCGGCAAAATCATTATTCAAGCCATATTTTTTGATGATGACTCGGCTGCCCTTGGGAAAAGTGATTACCTCTTTTTCAGGACTCGTCAAAGCACTTAAATGTACTTCCTTGAAGGTGTAGAGATAAAATTTGGCTTTTGTCAATTCATCTGCTGAATTTAGGTGCGACCAATCAACATTGACTTCGTACATCGCTTGTTGATTGGGATTGTAGAGCGGTGCAAAATCACTCAATGTCAGTTGATTAGCATTCGCTAGAGTATCAAAAGTGATTTCTGGAATTGGTGCAACGGTGGAAAGTTGACTTGTGGCATTGTAGTTTTTTCCTTCCCATTCAATGTTCAATTCATAATTAATGCGTGGGCGAACGGTGAAAGGAATTTCGCTTTTGTAAATACCCGCTGAATCTGTTTGGAAAATGTAATTTACGCCATTGGCTAGAACGCTGATGCTTGCATTTTCTATGCTTGGTGGAGCGTCATTTAAGTTGGGATAAGTTTGGGATAATCGAATTTCTTGGATGATATTTTCATTGGTTAGAATCGCTTCTACGACGAGTTTTGTTTCCTCATTTGGCGTTAGTTTCCAGTCAGTGGATTTCTCACAAGCGAGTATAGATAAAATGATGAAACACAAGAGAATTTTTGGTAATATGCGCTTGCTTTGGAAAATTTTTATTGTATAAAAATTTTCCAAAAAAGGTCTCTGGACGGAGATCAAAATCTCAAAATTTTCAATTTTGAGATTTTGATCTCCGTCCGAAAGTTTTCTTGAATTTTTTTTACGAAAAAATTCAAAGACTTTGAGCTTAATGCCAAAAATATTCAAGAATAAAAGGCTGACTCTTCTCATAACTTAAATTTATAAGTAAGCGATGGAAAAAAGCGAATGAGATCAATTTGACTTGGACTTAATGGTTCATCCGAAAAGATATTAGTTCGCACTAGTGGAGAAAGAAAGCTATGTTCCAATTTATTGAAGCGAATAGCGTAGATATTTTTATGCCCAATGGCATTATAAAGTGCGAAAGTCAAATCGTGCTGATAGCGCGCATTTGGATTTTTGTTCAGCAAGAATTTTATGGAGAAATCTAGGCGATGATAAGCGGGCAAACGGTCATTGTTGCGTTCGCCAAAAATGGGCGTAGTTGAACCATTAAAATCATAAAAACCGACGGGTGAAGTAAAAGTTGTTCCGCTAGAAGACGTCCAATAAGTAGAGCAGAGAATACGCTTCTTTAGAGGAAAACTCAAAGCAAGTGATAATTCATGCGGACGATCTTGAACGGCACGATATTCCAGTCCCTCATTCAAATCTGGAGTCGTTCTAAAGGTTCTCGAATAGGTATAAGATAACCATCCGCTTGCCTTATTCCATTCTTTTTTGAGCATCAACTCCAAGCCGTAGGAACGCGCTGTGCCGAAGCGCAATTCTGCTTCTAGCAATGGATTTAAAAAAGTGGTGGCGTGTGGTGCGTAGTCAATTTGATTTTGGGCAGTTTTATAGTAGGCAGCCAAGGCAAATTCCAATTGTAGTGGTTTGGAAACTTGGAGGTAGTTCAGTGCCCATTGCTGCGCTCTTTGTGGTCGAACATTCGGACTGGAAGGCAACCAAACTTCCAGCGCAGAGAAAGGGGAAACCGAATCCAAAATGAGTTGCAAATATTGTTGATAAGTACCATAACTCAATTTCAACTGCGTTGTTGGACTTATTTGATAACGCAAACTCAAGCGTGGCGCGAGATGCGCGTATCTATTGAATGCTCCGATGCCCGCTTCTATGGTGTCGCTCACTTCATAATTTCCGTCCAATTCATAGAAATTTCTTGGACCTAAATTCGCCCAAGTCGTTAGGCGCAGACCACCCTTGAACTGCCATTTTTCAGTAAAATCATACCTGCCTTCATAATACAAAACGCCTTTTCGAGAAAGATTTTGGGAGAAATTAGGCAGAACATTAATCGTTGAATCTAAAGTAAAACTGCCTGGCGTGCTAGAATAGAGTTGTAAATTAAAGCCAAATTTGGCTTGATATTTTGAGTTTTTGTATTGAGTGAAATCGGTTTTCACCCCGACCATTCCTAGCTGCGATGTCCAAAAATTGGGTGCGAAGGTTACGTTATAGGCATAGTTGCTGGAATACAAAGTGGTATTGGAAAAAAGTTGAGGATGGAACAGATGATTCCAACGAAGTGCCGCTGCGCCGCTGCCCCAGTTGACGTCAGAAACGGCACTCGGACTGGTGAAGTAGTCGCCTGCTTGAATGAGTGTCAGAAACAAGCGATTTTTATCATTCACTTTCCAATTCCATTTGAAATGAAAGTCTTGAAAATGGTAGGAAACACCTTCCGCTGCGCGTTCAATTAGACGATCAAAACTCGAGCGACGATAGCTTACGAAAACGGAACTTTTTTGCTTCGCAATTGGCGTTTCGAGCGTAAAGCGATTGACAAATGGATTGATTGCGCCACTGAATTTCAGCTTGTTTAAGTTGCCATCATTAGTACGAATACTCACAATGGAAGATAGACGATCACCCAAGGAAACGGGCATATCGCTTTTGTAAATATCAATGCTTTTGGTGAAATCAGGGATGACCATTGAGTAAAAACCCAACAAATGAGAAATGCCAAAAACGGGCGCATCATCAATGAAAATCACATTTTGATCGCGCTCACCACCACGGACGTTGAAAAAGGCTGAACCGTCACCTTGAACATTGATACCCGGCAAACTCTGCATACCTTTTACCAAGCCCGATTCTCCACCAAATTCGGGTAAGCTATTTAACTGTTCGGGTGAAAAGCGAATCACATCTAATTGCTTGGTATTCAGTTGTTCTTGCAAAGGAAGTTCCACTATAACAGTCGATAAATCGAAGCTCGCCATCTTCAAAGTGACATTTTTTTGCGTTGCTTTTCGCAGATCAATTTGTAAGTTCTTCGCTTCGAAGCCAACGTAAGAGAAAGTAAGATCATAAGTACCTTCTTTTGGAGTCATCACATAATAACCAAACTCATTCGTCACGACGCCTCTCGAAGTTCCATTTAAAATGATGCTTGCACCAATCAATACTTCGCCCGTTGCCTCTTCGCTCAAATAGCCACTTATAGTATAAAAATTCTCCTTTTTCTCTGCGAAATTGAGGACGATTTGTCCTTCGATAATGCGATAAGTGACATCTATCTTTTGCACCAACAAATCCAAAGTTTCTGTCAGCGTTGCATTTCTGATTTCAAAATCAAGGACTTCGTTTTTATCTAATAATTTAGAATTAAAAGCAAAATCTGCGCCTGATTGACGCGTAATTTCTTCGAGTAAATCACCTACTTTGATGGAAGATTTTTGGATGGTGATGGAAGGGGTTGTTTGTCCACTTAATTGAAATGAAAAGAAAAGGAAAAAGGAGAGCGCAAGAACTTCTTTTTGAACCACTAAGACACTAAGGGCAGTAAGATGATAGTGAGCTAAAAACAACTGATTTAATTTATGTGTCTGGTAATCAACTTTGTGTGTATCCCAAATTGCACTTTTATTGAAAAATGAATAAGGTCATACACTTATCTCTTTGCTTTTTTCAAATCAATCGGGCGTCGAACCCGATTGATTTGATCAGGGTCTACAAGGGAAAAAAATGGCTATTTAGCCATTTTTTCCCCTTGTAAACCCTGATGGATTTGGATGGACTCGATGTCCATCCAAATCCATATCACGAACTTTTAGATGAAGCACTATTCTGACAAATTTAAGATTTGTACAATTTGACACACATTAACTTTTGAATCAAAGTCTTAATTTTTGATAGTTCCTCAAGCGCAAAAATTTTGCGTCTTCGCGCCTTTGCGTGCAACCCCAAATCACTCCACACTACACACTCCTGAAAGTATAATCTCTTCATTCCTTTGCGTGACTTCAATGCCAAAAGTAGAAGATAGAATCGCTAAAACTGCATCTAATGATTTATCCTTAAAAGTGGCATCGATTTCGCATTCTTTTAGTGCTTCACTTGTCAAGCGAATATCAGCATTGTACTGTCTTTCTAAAGTGGAAACCACTTCTTCTAAATTGGCGTTTTCAAATTTTAAAATATTGGTTTTCAATGAATTGAAATTTTGATCTTCATTATTTTGCTTCGCTAAACTTTGATTCACTTTAGAGTAAACGGCTTGTTCATTTGGATTCAAGATTTGCTCTTGTCCCTTCGCTCGAACAGCTACTTTTCCTGATTCCACAATTACTTCAATCGCCGTTTCTTGTGCTCGCGAATCCACATAAAAAGATGTCCCTAAAACTTCTACTTCCACCTCATCTGCTTGTATCACAAAAGGCAAATTTTCGTCTCTCTTGACATCAAAAAAAGCATCGCCAGTCAGCTCCACTTTTCTTTGCTCACCAATCGTAAATCGAAGCGTTGCTGCTTGATTCAAAATGACTTTGCTGCCATCAGATAATTCAATTTGTTGTGGCTCATTTTCTTGATTTACAATGTAAATTTCGTTTGTTTTGAAGTAGGTAAAATACACCCAACTTCCAACCAAAACTAACGCAATCGTAGCGGCAATGCTCCACCATTTTGTCCGCTGCTTTTTGGGTTGCATTGAAACTGTTTTTGCCTCTTTCTTAGATAGTTGTGCTTGCATTTGCTTCCACTGCTCCGCCACATCAATCGCTTGTCGATTTTGCTCAATTTGGGTCAGTAACCACACTTTTTTGTCCTCTACAAATTGCTCCTTATTTTCGGATTTGGCAGACACCCACGACTCTAGTTCTTGCACTTCGGCAACACTAGCATTTCCACTTAAATATTTAGCGGAGAGTTCTGAATAATATTCGTGACTATCTTTTTCCAGCATAGTTTTCTTTGTTTAGCAACACTTCACATCCAAGTTACCCTAATTCAGATTCGTAAAAATTAGCAGCAACACCCAATGTTCCTTCAAATGCGCGCGCAACAATTTCAGCGCTGTGCTCATATGCGCTTCCACAGTCTTTTGTGAAATCTCCAATTCTTCCGCAATTTCCTTGTACTTCATCTCCTGAAAACGACTCATTTCAAAGACTTTTCTGCATTTTTCGGGTAGCTGATTCAAGGCTTCTTCGATCACAGCTTGCAAATCATTTGCTGCCAAGTAATCTATGGCTTGTTCGGAGAGTTCGATGTCTCCACAATCCAAATCTAATATTTTACTACGGTATTTTTTATGATCTCGAATGTAATTCAAGCAGCGATTTTTAACTGCTGTGAAAAGGTAAGACTTAAGATTTTGATTCGGGTCAAGCGTCGTTCTTTTTTCCCACAATTGAATGAACACCTTTTGGCAAAGGTCTTGCGCTGCATCTTGATCTCCAACGTATTGCTGTGCGAAATTGCACAAAAATGCAAAGTTGGACTTGAATAAGGCTTCAAAAGTCGCTTGATCGAGTTGTGGTGAAATATGTAGGTGTTCGCTCGGCATTGATTGATAAAGCTAATCAAAATATTTGAGCAAGACGTTTTTGTTGTTTTGGAAAGTATGATAAGGTGTCATTTCGAGGAAACGTTAACAGGTTTAAGCTACAGCGAACCCTGTATCAGGTCGCATAATAGGAGCATGAAAACCAAGTACAATATCCTGTTTAGGAATACCTGCATCCAATAGCATTTGCCCAACAATCAAATCTGTACCATCATGCTGCAGCCATACTTTTCCATCCTCGCGCACTTCGATGTGTAAAAAACAACCATAAATACGACGTTCACCTCGCCAACCATCATTATAGAGTAAATAATGACCTTTGCTGTCATCTTCAATTAGCACAGTTTGAATCGGTGTTAAGGCATCTGTAGGCATTACTTCTTTGACAATATCCTTAACTATTTTTCTGTAATTGGTCGGTCTATCCATTTGACTATTTTTCTATTTGTTACGCAAACAAAAATACAATTTTTCACCATTCAAACCAAGTACTATTCTTTTATAGCCTTCTCTACCAAACCACTAAAAGTCAAAGATTTAGGCTTTGGACTTTCATGCACGAAATGCTTTCCAGCTCGGTCAATAAAGAAATATTTTGACAAGCTATGATGAAAAATTAAGTTAATATAATGAGATGTGCTACAGCTTCTGTTTGGTGTGAAAATTTCATTTATAAGAACTTTATTTGAAACGAATTCGTTACATTTGTGTATGCGAACTATTGAAATTACAACAGAATGTCTTGAATTTATAGATGACCAAGATGATCGTGTGATTGACAAATTCTTTCAATTACTAGAGGTAATGAGCGAGATAAAAGTGGTAAACTCCAATTTTGTGAAGAAATTACAATCAACAGACTTCTACGAATTGAGAATTAAAGCAGGAAATGAATATAAGGTAGTTCTGTTTACATTCGATCATAGTAATTTCATAGAGTGCACTAAGTTGATTTGTCTGTATGGATTCCAGAAGAAATCAACTAAAGACTACAAAAAAGCTATCCGAAAAGCAGAAAATATATTAGCTGACTATCTAAAAAATAACGACAAATGAAAAAAACAGTAAATGTTCAAGATTTATTGGCGAAACGATATAGCGAAAAAGGTACTGCAAGCAGAGAGCAATTTCGAGCAGATGCTTTTGCGTACTACTTTGGCACAATTATAAAGGAGCGAAGAAAGGAATTGAGGATGAGTCAAGAAGATTTGGCAGCGGTGGTAGGCAAAAAACGAACCTATATTTCCAGAGTAGAAAATGGGGAAGATATTCGACTTTCTAACTTTGCTTTGATAGCAAATGCGCTGGGCTTATCCATACAATTTACAAGTGTTTAGACTATCTGCTTTCTACCAAATACTCTACCGCCACTTCCTCCGTCAACCAAACCCCATTTTTTGAGAGATAAAATGCAAAACCTGCGTCATACATTTTACCTGCTTGCACTTCCAAAATAACGACTTTTCCATGTCGCTGCCCAACTTTAGTAGCCGTTTCCACATCTGCACTCAAGTGAACGTGTTGTCGACTTCGCTTTTCTAAACCTGTGCGAAAAATACTTTTAATGGACTTTTGGCTAGTGCCGTGATACAAAATATCGGGAGGTCGCTGCGGCTGAAATTCCATATCTACAGAAATGGAATGTCCTTGATTGGCTCGAATTTTGTCTTTTTTGGCGTTGAAAGTAAAACGTTGCTTGTCATTATGGAGGACAATTTCTTCAAGCAATGTACGATCAATCTTCTTACCTTTTGCTTGCATTTTTTTAATTAGCTCTTCCACATCTGCCCAACCATTTTGATCTAACTCTAATTGAATGATTTCAGGTTGATGCCGCAGTACTAGACTGATGAATTTGCTTAAATGTTTA
>JBCDFY010000253.1:0-10136 GCA_039176995.1 Bacteroidota bacterium | reverse complement strand
ATATTTCGCTAGAATCCGCAGCTATCTTGGTACTGCTCGTAAACAAGGCGTAAATGCTTTTGAAGCAATCCGCAGTCTGTTTACCAATGAGGCTATTCCTTATATTTTAATCCGCAATCTTTATTGCTGAATAGTTACAATTCTTTTTAATATAGAAGTTGGAATGATTTGTGAAGTTTTTGATGCGGCTTATGGGAATAGGTAACTTTGTAAATTACTAAAAAGTAAGGCTCAATTTGTGTTTCAAGTTGCAGGTGCAATCTAAAAAAAACAACAGTTGATCCTCAGGTTTTGTCATGAGCAATTTGGAATACAATAAGAGCCAAAGTGAAGAATCGCAAAGCGATTCAACCACGAATAACCACATATGCAATGTGTGGCAAACGAAAGAAGAGCAACGACCCTGAAAGGGTTTAACTAATTTCACCAAACGAGATTTTAATATGAGTACCTACACACAAATTCTTTATCAAATTGTATTTTCAACGAAACACAGAGAACGTACACTCGCATAACATAATCGAAAGCGATTATTTAGTTATATGTGGAAAGTATTAAGCAAACGAAAATGCCATCTTTACCGAATTAATGGTGTGGAAGACCACCTTCATATCGTGACGCACTTACATCCCATGCAAGCCTTATCTCCATTAGTTAAAGACTTGAAACTCTCTACCAATCAGTTCATCAAACAGGAGCAATTATTTCCACATTTCGCAGGTTGGCAAGACGGATATGGAGCATTTACATACGCTTACTCCGCAAAAGATGACTTGATAGAATATGTGAAAAGTCAAGAGGAACATCACAGAAAGATAAGTTTCGAGAAAGAATGGAGAGCGTTACTAAAAGAACATAGGATAAATTACGATGAAAGATATTTATTTTGATAGTGTGCTAGTGAAAGACTCGCAGAAGGTCAACCGTTTCACGGTTGTTTAGCGTGTATTCTTTTGCCACCGATTACATCGACGGTTATTCATGGTTGAAAGCCTTTGGCTTTTTTGAAGTGGACACAAACTAAATAATATGTTCTGCGAACAGGATAAAGCCATGAAATAATCGCGAAGCGATTCACCCATGAATAACCGCACATAAAATGTGTGGCAAACGAAAAAAGAGTAATGACCCTGATAAGGGTCAAACATAGAGATCTACTGTAGCCGACAAAATAGCCAAGTATCCAATACTCAATCAAAATAAAAAAATATGAACCAACTTATCTTTACTTTTCTACTGATACTAAGCGGTTCAGCCACCCTTCTGACCTAATCCGAAAAATCCTACATCCTTATGATCGCGGTGGATGATCTGCGTCCTGAACTCGGTTGCTACGACAATAGCTTGATTCAGTCGCCTAATATTGACAGGCTTGCAAACAAAGGCGTTGTCTTCAAAAAATGCCTATTGCAATATTCCCGTTTGTGGGGCTTCAAGGGCAAGTATTTTGACAGGTGCGCGTCCAACTCAATATCGCTTTCTGAAGGCTCATGACCGCGCCGATGAACAGTATCCCGCTACTATTTATTTGGCACAACAGTTCAAAGATAACGGCTACACCACTACTTCGAATGGCAAAATCTCCCATAAGCCACAGGATCATGGCGAGAGTTGGGATGAAAATTGGCGTCCGACAAAATTTGGGACGGATTTTCGCAACTATGCTTTACCCGAAAATAAAGCCATTGAAAAAGCGGGCAATACAAGAGGACCTGCCTACGAGATAGCAGTAGTACCCGATTCAGGTTACAATGATGGTCTGGTGGCACTGAAAGTCATCGCAGATATTGAGCGATTGAAA
Organism: Bacteroidota bacterium; assembly: GCA_039176995.1. GTDB lineage: Bacteria > Bacteroidota > Bacteroidia > Chitinophagales > Saprospiraceae > JAAUTG01. Next base: position 8,335 of record JBCDFY010000253.1, on the reverse strand, counting down.
AATACGAAACAGCCGTTTTTTCTAACTGCAGGTTTTGTCAAACCCCACTTGCCATTCAATGCGCCCAAAAAATATTGGGACTTATATGATCGCTCTGATTTTCAAGTGGTTGGGCAAGTTAAATTACCCGAAAATGCCCCCAAAGAAGCTTTCCACAATTCGGGTGAACTTCGAGCATATGCTGACATTCCTAAAAAAGGTCCAGTGAGCGATAGTCTCTCCATCACTTTGCAACACGGCTATTATGCTACCATTAGTTATGTCGATAAATTGATTGGCGATATTCTTCAAGCTTTGGAGGACGCAGGTTTGCGGGAAAATACCATTGTATTACTTTGGGGCGATCATGGTTGGAATCTAGGCGATCATGGGATGTGGTGTAAGCATTGTAGTTTCAATACGTCCTTGCAAACACCGCTCATCATTTCTGCACCCAATATGGCAGAAAATGCCACTGCCGAAACTTTGGTCGAGTTCATTGACATCTACCCGACCCTAACCGATTTATGTGGATTGGAAACACCTGAAACAGTGGAAGGTAAAAGCTTAGTACCTGTTTTACAACAACCCGATGCGCACCATAAAGATTTCATTATCAGTAAGTGGCAGGAAGGCTTGACCATCAAAACGAAAAAGTATGCTTATACCGAATGGTATGATGAGGCGGATACTTCCGTCGCAAAAATGCTTTATGACCATGAAAATGATCCTGATGAAATGAACAACCTGATCGGAGATGTCAAATACGAAGCTTTGACAGCATATTTGAGTGCCTTAATGAAACAGCATCGAGGAAAGGATTATTTTGTGGATACTTCTGTGAAGGCAAAAGAATGAGGCGAAAGAACTGATTTTGAAGCACAAGTTGTTCCGAAGATCGGAATAGCCATAGTATGGGCACGTAGTTTTTTGTATGAAAAATACTCTACCACGTGAACCTATGTGGCTACGCCTTTCTATGTTGTACACTATTTCTTTTCCGCTTTTGAAATACGTTTAGACTTGGCAAGTTTCAAAAACTTACCAAGTCTTTAGCTCAAAATAAGCATACCAATCCTACATAGGAAAAGGAATAATAACCTAAGACCACCTCTTTCTATATCTTTCTCATACCAGACGAAAATCTTCCAATTTTATCAAAAGTCCGATAAAGCGTTTCAGCGTGAAAGATATTCAATGTCTTCAATTGAAGCTTGTATGTATTTCCAGCCATTGCTTTCATATATTGTACCTTTCGCAGTGATTTGCTCTGCTACATAAGGTAGCACCTGCTTATTGATGGATTCTCCACTTGCACCCAATAATAGATAGTACTCATTGCCAGCGTCGGTTCGCTCTATCACCACAGGAGGAATTCCTCCACTTATACACCGTATCGCACAACTTTTATGCACTTTACCTTCGGCAGGCTTCATCACACCGAACCAGCATTTAGGGTCTAAGATTTCCCCATTTATACGCGCTTGCCCTAAGTCACGAACAATCGCATTTCGTTGTTCCCCTTCAATGGATAAAATGGATTGTTCTCTTTGTGTCAATTCAATTAAGACTTTACCATCACCATAAATCAACGTACCCCTGATTTTTACACGTTTCCCTTGCAAATCCCCTTTTTCCTGCTCTACAGGACGCACAAAAGTCGTTGCTCCGTTTTTACCGTAGCCGACTAGCAGTGCTTCGTTGCTACCTGCAATGGGACTCTGACCTTCATCAAGCACTAGCACAGGAAAAGGATGGGCGTAAAATGTACCACTAAATTCTTTGAGGGTACCCAACTCGAAGCGGTGGTCGCTGAAGGGTTTGGAGAATTTAACCAATGTTAAAGCCAAAGCTAGAAAGCCTATGCCACATGCTAGTAGTAGTATGCGAATCAGTCGTTTACTGCTTTTAGGCATCTCGTTCTGCCAGCCAATAAAAAATTCTTTTTTACTCATGATTATTCTCAATTATAGCAGGTTCTATAAAGGTGCCTTCGGGTAGTGGATTAGGATTGACCCAAACTTTATTTCCCCAAATTTTTACTTGATAGGTTTTTATTTTTTCCGTGAATGGAGGCGGCGACTGACCATCTTCTGGGCGATACTGATAGCCATGCCACGGACAGGTAATACAACCATCAACGACTTGCCCTTCGGAGAGTGGTCCTTGTTGATGTTTGCAAACATTATTGACGGCTGAAATTTGTGTGCCGTATCTAAACAGGGCAATATTTTCATGCTCCAACCAAATGCCTTTCCCACAATTTTCGGGGATTTCATCTACAGCAGCCACTTCAAAAAAGTTATCTCCTCTAAGTTGAAATTTTTGGACTCTGATTCGCCTCCATTCTCTATAAGCACTTAGCAAATGTATGCCCGATACCATAACAAATCCTGTAATCAATAGCACCCAATAGACGGGATGCGTTTCATATTGTAAAACACCTAGCGCTACGTGGAGAATGATCATGGCGTAAGCCACATAAACCATCATATGCAACCCTTTCCATACTCTTGGACTAAGATTTTTGAGCCAAAAATCGTGTGAGGCAGCAGCCATGAGGAAGAGGATGATTAAGGCAAAAAATCCAAGAATCTGAAAGGGAAATTTGCTAATGGAGTTGTAATGCTCATTTGATAAAAATATACTCGCAATGGGATGGATGTCACCCAGTAAGTGAAACTGGATAATGCTGAATATGCCATGTATTGCTGCGAATAAAAACATACTCACACCAAGATGACGCCGATTGTATAGTAAAGGGAGAAAGACAGTATTCAAGCGGCACAGTGGACCAATGATTAGAATGAAATGTAGCAGCACAATGGAAACCAATGAGCAGGTTCGAATAATTAAAGTTTCGATGGTCACCATAGGATTCAACGCAAGATGTAAGCCAATAAAGCTCGCACACATTACAGCTATCGCCAGCCAAAGGACTCTATCGTATATTTTTTTGTGCCTATTCCATAGCACACTTTCGTATTTGACTGCCATATCAGTAGTATTTTGATAGAATAAGTAATAGACTAATGACGACAACTAATCCTAGCCACAAGAAGAGGTGCCTTATACGTTGTTTTATAATCATGGACTTTTGTTTTTAAATAAGTTTGAAGTGGATAGAATGATTAATCACAAGTCATTGCTTGTCTTGTATAAATTTGAGCTAAAGACTTGGTAAGTTTTAAAAACTTGCCAAGTCTAGACTTACCATTTCTATAAAGGAAAAGGAATATCATTCAACCCCTTTATTGCGGGATTTAAGCCACCACTTTCGCAGAAAAAGTATCCAGAAAACACACATCCCAGGTACTAATAATATTTTAAAGAATAGCGTCGTCTCTTTTGCGCCTTCGTCCACTTGGCTGAGTCCTTTCCACACGAAAAGGAGGCTGAACAAAAAGCCTAAAATCAAATAAAGTCCTGCGATATTGATTAGAATTAATGCAATGGTTTCTTTCATAATGTCAAGTATTTTTAACTATTGATCTACCTACCGCTTATGTTCAGGACTATCAAAACCTGCTTGGCATCCTGCTGCCCACTCGTCGGGTTGATTGCCGTAAGCTGGGATACCTCCATTGTCTTTTAGCATTCTAGCCAAGTGCAAGCAATTCCAAACCAAGAAAGTCGTATTTCTATTGGTGAAGTCATTTTCAGGGCCACCTGAATCAGAATCCATGTAAGAAGGTCCAGGACCTGCTTCTCCCATCCAACCGGCATCGGCTTGCGGAGGAACGGTGTAGCCAATATGTGACAAAGAAAAGAGGATACTCATGGCGCAATGCTTTACACCATCTTCATTTCCAGTGATAAGCGTTGCTCCGACTTTGTCGTAGTCTCTGTACTGTCCTTTTTTGTTGAACTGATGCGTGTAGCCGTACATCCGTTCGAGTGTGCGATTGCAGACAGAAGATTTTTCGCCCAACCAAACAGAGGTACAAAGTATTAGAATATCACAATCGTCTATTTCTTTTTGGATGATGGGCCAATCGTCTCTATCCCACTCTGGTGTTTTGGACATATCTAGTCCTAGACCCGCTGGAATTACATAATCCACTGGACGGATAATCTTTGAAGCTGCGCCAACAGATTCAAAAATGGCTTGTGCTTTTTTTATCAATCCTTCGGTATGTGACTGGACGGGATTTCTATTTAAGGTACAGTTTAAAAAAAGCACCTTCAAATCATCATAAGTTGCGGGTGGATTTTCGCAGTGCTTGGCTATCATTTTGTTGAGTTGTTCGCTCATTTTGTTGTTTTATATTAGTTGTAATTTTATTTTCTAGCTACTCAAAGATGCGCGTCAGACCCAGCTTCCTTTCTTTTCGTTCCACTGATAAATGGCGAGCCATATTCAATTCGACAATTTTCATAAATATCTTTTGGCACCTCAGAATTTCCCTTTGTGCTTGCCAAAATGAATACTTTCTGTCGTAGATATGAGTAGGTTCACTTTTAGCCCCATTGACCTCGATGATGGAGAAATTTTCCCCTCTTTCCAGTTCTGCTAAGGTGTTGTATCGAATATCTAAGCGACCATAATAGAACTCAGGTATTTTGTGCAGGATGTTGTTGAAGGTCTCTATTAAACGAGGACTGATCAAATGACTGCCATCTATGAATTCCGTCCCCCGACTGTGGTTGCCAAAAGGCACTAAGCATCTTTTTTCACCAGCAGACAAGACTTCAGAGAGATCCATTGTCTCTTTCAGCTTGGGAATTTGCATGGCAAAGCGAGGCGTTTTCAAGAGCTGCTCTTCTATCGTAGAGATACCATTGCCTTCGATACACAGAAATTTCTTGAGGGTAATATTGGTGATCGTCCCCTCTTTTTTATTTGGCAATCGGTAATAAAACAGTCCCAGCTCTTTGGGAAAATCAATGAGTTCTTGAATGAGAAAACTATTGCTAGCAGCATGGCTATATGCTATTAAATCTGCAATTGAAAACACTTTTTGTACACCAATCCCTCGATAACCCGTATCTGGTTTCACGATCAGTGGAAAGGCTAGTGCGGCTTCTTCCAATAGTTTTTGGAAATCATACTTTTTAGAAGAATCAATACGAATGGTTTTAGGATAAATTTTTTGGGGTAAATTTTTGTACATATCGTATTTGCTGTCGCCGAATAGACCGCCATTCAGCATACTTTTATTAGCAAATTGATAGAAATCCAGCTTACGAAATTTTATCGCATGAACTACCCAAAATAAAAAAGTGGGCAGATAAATAATCGTCGTTGACCAATATTCCCAATGTGTCAATTTATGCCACCATATCTTCATAATAGACAATCTGTAAGTGTTGTTTCTTCTTTATTGATGAGGTCTAAATGGGTTAATGTGAACCTTTTATTCTGGAGTACACATTGTGTGATGTTCTTAGTCAATAGGCTATTTTTTCTATTAATGACTAAGCCATTTTCAGTATCTTCCTTTTTCGTATGAATGTGAAAATGAAGTAGTTTTGCGCCACCTATATTTTTACTATTCTTCTCCAAAAACTGCCTCAACCAAGTCTTCCTCTTTTGTGCAATATCAGCATTGTAAAGCGTGGCGGATGACCAAATATGTACTTCCTTGGTGTCTAGTGGACAATTAGATTTCAGGCTGCCATCCCAACGCAATTGAGCTAGTTTGTTATTGGCATAAGCTATGACCGTAAAAGGTTCAATTTGCTCCAAATTCATCGTATTCCACACTTCTACTAAGTTAGTTGCACTAATTATTTCCAAGAGAATCAATCCTCTACTCTTTCTGTATGGCGGTTGGTATCTATGCTTCTTTTCCGCTCCATTGAGCAGTACAAAAATGCTTCCATCTTGCTTCACGCCAAACCAAGTGCCTTGACTCTGTGGGTCGATTGGCGCGTAAAACCAGTCTCCATCAATCCTTTTTTTTACAGGAATCGTCGCTGTTGGACGATCTATATGTTCGTCCCGATTGGAAGTGATAATGGTTCTATGCTCATCTTGGTAGAAGCTCACTGTGCACATACTTTCTTGTGTTTGATGGTGGACTTTGCGATGCCAAAGGTTTCATTTTGCACGTCTTCTCCCAACTGCAATAGACCGATTTTTATAATGGCTTGGTGATGAATACAATGCTCAATATTGAATAATACTTCTCGATAATAATTGGATTCGATAGGAATGTCTTCAGAGCATACACTTTTAAGCTGCAAAACCTTATTAGGTCTATCTAAATTGGTAATAATATCAAACATACACTCGACCGCATAATTCACACTTTGCTGGATTTTCAAATTGCGTTTTCGGCTATCATAATCTATTTTGGACGACTCATATCCACTCAGCAACTGTTGAAAAAGTTCGATGAGGTGTCTAGTATGCGCGCCTATTGAGCTATTGCTCAGTACACTTAATTTTTGGGTATATTCTTCTTGTGTCAAACGCTCCATGACTTGAATCGTATTCATCAAGACCCTCTCTGCCTCCAAAAGTAATTTCATGTCGTGCATCTACTAAATTTATTGGTCTCAACCATTTTTGCCGAGTATCCTTTTAATGAATTTTTGCACCCCCTCTCTGTGAATAAAAGATAAAGCGATGCAAGCCGCCATCACGACTAATGCCAACGTAAATAGTCCACCATCATCGCCCTGCACTTCTGTACCAATCACTAGAAAATGTGAAAAAATAGCTCCTGAAATAATACCGAAGGACAGCAATATGCCTAGGATTTTGGTTCTAGGAATCAGGATTAGTATAGCGGTGATGAGTTCTACGATACCCAACCCTATTCTCCCATAAGGTTCTACTCCTAACTCACTGAAAATATGAACCGAATCAGGATGCCCCGTAAACTTAAAGTATAAGGTTTGTACAAAAATCACAGCTACCACTAGCCGCAGTAGTAGCGAGATGGTGTTCTTCGTTTTCATGTCGATATTAATAGTTGATGATCGTTTTCCAGTTTTGATCTGCTTTTGCTTTTAGTGCCGCTTCGTCTTCATTCCAACTTTCCAGAGTATTATTGAAATAGGCATTGTAGAAAAGATAAAGTCTGCCCTCAATGATCTTGAAGGTCTTAGGATTGATCTTCACTTTTTTACCATAATCACCCATGGCAAAAGCGCACCAACCGCCGTACTGCGGCTCGAACTGAGTAGGATTTACTTGGAATGTTTCTCGGTTGGCGGCTGAAGAAAAATGGTAGGCCAACCCTCGGTAAGTCAAGGCATATTCTTGCCTTCCTTTCACTGCTTCGTTACTGAAATAGGCAGCAGGATCGTAGCCCTGAATCGCTAACTCACTTTTTATATTGTAGTGTTTTACTCTCTGATTTAGGCTCTGTGAGATAGAGACGGAAGCGAATACTGAAATAAATAGTAAAGATAGAAAGGCTCGCCTTAATCGATTGGATTGTTCTCGCATTTTTTCGTACTTGGAAAGTAAGATTGCTTACTTTTTTACTAGTGGAATGCAAATTAGGCACGCCTAAAAGTGGAGAATGTAAAGTACTTTACACTTTAGGCATGATTTCATACTCTGATTGGCTAGATAGCTTTTTTATTCAAATGTTTTTGTGAAATATTGCAAACCAATGACTTACGCATGAAAATCGTGAAGCGATTGAATCATGAATAACCGCACATGAAATGTGGGGATAAACACAAAGGCAGCAAGACCCTGATAAGGGTCTAATTTGTTGTTTCACGATCAATGGAAGAAGATAAGAACTGGTCAACCGCTTCACGGTTATTTCGAGCGTCGAGTTTACCACCGATTGCATCGATGGCCATTCATGAGTAAAAGCTTTCAGCTTTTTTCTACGGTATTACTGTTTATTTAGGCAGTGTGTAACACGCTAGTAAGATAAATATGAGAAGGTGCTTACACCAGACTTTTGATTTTTTCCAAATCTATTATTTCGATTTCCTTTTGGGTGCAACGCAGGATATTTTCTCTTTCTAATTCTTTGAAAAGTCCAACGACGGTTTGTCGCGAGGTGCAGATCAATTGAGCGAAATCTTTTTGAGTGAGATAATTAGGCAGGACCGCTTGTTCTTCCTTTTCCATAAGCATATCCAAAAGCATCAAAAGTCGAGTCTTTGCGTCTTTGAAAAGCAGGTTGCGATAGTTATTTTGGACTTTTTTGTATCTAAAACCGATGAATTTAATATAGCTCAACGCAAAATTGGGTTTTTTGAGCATAATATCCTCTAGACTCTCCCTGAAAAAGGTACAAAGGATGGCTTCTTCTGATAGTACTTTAAAAAATTCACTCGAATCTTCGGCTTTTTCAAAATTCAAATCGCCAAATAAATCCCCTTTCTTTAGCACATCAATGACGGTTTCTTCTCCGTTTTCCTCTATTTTGATCAGTTT
>JBCDFY010000252.1:0-10203 GCA_039176995.1 Bacteroidota bacterium | reverse complement strand
TTAGCTGCACACATAAAAACACAAAAAGAATTGATGCGTAACCTATTGAACTGAACAACTGCTTCACATCATTTCCTATCTTTTGAGTTTTACTAGTATTTTTCGTGCGTTGAGGATTGCTAAAGAAGGTGATCTTACCTAGCTTAGAAACACGCAACAGCTATATCTATTGCTTCCTGACAGTGGAATAAGGAAGGGTAGAAAGCTAAAACAGTAAAAATCATTAGTAAAAATAGCTAAAACCGATCATTCCAATGGAAAAAATTATTTTTAATTGCGAAACCATCACGCCCATGTTCTTATCTGGGGCAGACGGGCAGACGCCTGAATTGCGTGCGCCAAGCATCAAGGGGGCGTTGCGCTTTTGGTGGCGGGCGATACAAAGTGAGAAAAGCTTAGAGCAGCTAAAGATAGAAGAAGGTGCTATTTTTGGAGATACGCAACAGCGGAGTAAGATTTCTATTCAAGTCAGATTGAGCAATATTATTGAAAGTTCAGATATCCTTCCACAAGGTGCAGCTTACGTACAAGCTGTCGCAGGAACGACGAAAAGTACTAACATTTTAGAATATTTAGCTTACGGAGTAGTTCCCAAATCGGGCAAGATGACACGTACTTACATAGATGTAGGTAGCAGCTTCAAGATCGTTATCAAATGTCCCGAATACCTCAAAAAAACGATAGAGGAGTTAGTAGAGGTAATGAGCATTTTTGGAGCAATAGGTGCCCGTGGTAGAAATGGATACGGGAACTTTACCGTAACGAATAGAAATCTCAAAACCGATGCTGCAAAACTGCTTTTTAACCACAGGAAAGGTAAATTGAAAAATTACACTTCCTTTTCTGAGCAATCTTGTCTTTTCAAAGGTATAAGTACTTATGACAACTGGAAGGACGCCCTCTTCGAAGTAGGTTCTGCTTACCAAAAAGCTCGATTGTCACTAGAGGATAGACATTATGGAAGCCAAAGAAAGATGATCGCTCAACCACTTTCTATTCGCGATAATAGAGATGGCAGTACTAAGATTTATGCTCATGGAAAGATAGAAAGAAATGCGAAGTGTTTCTTTATCGGCATCACTAAAGAAGGCGATAATTTTCAGGGGCACATTTTATATCTTCCTCATCATATTGATGGACTATCAGGCTATCTTCGACCTAATGATGCTCTAGCAAATGAACTTAAAAATATACTAAAAGAAGTACAATGAACCACCTCTTCCTTTTCACAATTGGTCCTGTCCAATCTTTCATCGCACAGGCGCGCAAAACACAGGATTTATACGCTGGAAGCCAGCTTTTAAGTGCATTGATTAAGAAAGCGGTAGATACGGTTGGGAAAGAAAAAATTGTCTTTCCCAATCCAAGTATTAGCTCATTTCCCAATCGGTTTGTCGCAAAAATAGATTTACCTGAAAATGAACTGCAAGCCTATGGTGAAAAAATAGAGCAAGTAGTGAAAGAGGAGTGGAAATGGATTGCTTTGGGTACACCAGGAAGCTGGAACTTAAGCAATCCGCCTGGATTTGATAAACAAATAGAACAACACCTCAAAACTCACTGGGTTTTTAAAACAATTGAAGATGACTACCAAGTAGCTTATAAAGAAATAGAGGCATTGTTAGCCGCCGTAAAGCAAGTAACCCCTTTTGAACAATATCCAGAAGTGGGACGGAAATGTAGTGTGGATGGAGCATGGAATGTAAAATTTTACCGTCGGTCAGAAGGACAAGATAGAAGAGATGAAAAACGGATCAAGTCCAAGCATCTTTTCAGCGAGGATAACATTATTGTTCCATTTGCTGATAATGAAAAACTAAGACTGTTGCAGCCAGGCGAAGGATTAAGTGCCATTAGCTTAGTGAAACGGGCTTATCAACTCAGTGAAATGGAAGAATTCGAGTCCACCGCAGATATTGCTTTGCTAGATTGGAAAAAGCATTATGAAGAAGAATATGAAGCCTACAAAGAATTATTTGACTTAGACGATAAAAATTACTTCAATGCTCAGTTTTTATATGAGGATAATCTTACACAAAAACAAATGAGCAAACAAGGCATACCAAAAGAATTGATAGAAAAGCTACCTATTTTTTTAGAGGCGTGTCGTGCTTTGACAGCATCTGCTAGAGAGCAGCAGCACAAATTAAATAAATACTACGCCATTTTATTATTTGACGGCGATAATATGGGTAAGCTACTAGATGGGAATTACTTAACTACCGATAAAAAGTTAGCAGATTTTCATCACGATTTCTCTGAAAAATTAGGGTTGTTTGCAGAAGAGGCAAAGCAATATCTGGATGCGGATAATAGAGGGCGCACCGTCTATGCAGGAGGCGATGATTTTTTGGGGTTTGTCAATCTAGAGCGATTATTGGAGGTATTGTCTTATCTTCGAGTACAATTTAACGAGTTGGTTAGCAAGCCTTTACAATCTTATTTTAAAGCAAATAGCAATATTACTTTCTCTGCTGGTATTTGCATTGCGCATTATAAAGAGCCGCTCAATCTAGTCCTCAAACGGACGAGAGCAATGGAAAAGAAAGCAAAAGATAGCACAGGAAAAAACGCTTTTGCCATAGCAGTTATCAAAGGTTCGGGAGAAGACCACAGCACTGTTTGGGGATTTGAAAATGACAATATTAGTAAAATCAGCAAGCTGATAGCGCAAATGCGAAAGGAGTTCATCTCCAATACCTTTCTCCAGCAATTTCAACGACTGTTTCAGCCCTTACAAGCGTCAAACGAATTAGTTGAAGATACAAATGGTATGTATAAAACCGAATTTTTGCGACTAGCAAAACGTAGTGTCAACAATATTTTTCTAGGGAATGAAAAAGAGGTAATAGCAAATGAGCTAGTTGAAAGTCTTTGGCAAGAGCTTTACTTATCCTCTAAAACACCACTAATAAACTTTTTTGAACTGCTAAATATCTGCGATTTCCTGCATCGCAATTTGAATTCAATAAAAACAGAGCAAACCGATGAACAGCCTACTACTTAATGCCACCGATACCCTTTTCTTTCGTGATGGTCGCCCTTTCAATATGGGCGAAGATACCTATGCACAAGGCATTTTTCCACCACCACCAAGTGTAGTATATGGTGCTTTGCGCACTGCTTATATTGCTCATCATTTGGAAGAGGGAAGCCTAAAGGAACTCATTAACGATTCAGAAAAACTGAGAATACAATCCATTTTCCTGAGTGATGGAGCAGGGAAGATTTATGTGCCAGCTCCAAGAGATTTGTACGTCAGAAAAGGAGCAGATGAAGGTGCTTTTCCAGTATTAAAAACAAAACCACTTGCTTCCAGTTTGCCTACGCCTAAGATGTTGCGCTATGCTACCAATGAAAAGCCCGACGTCAATACGCGCCTGATTGCTTTAGCATCTTTGGAGCAATATCTGAAAAAAGAAAGAGGCATAGACGCTATCGCCACCATTCCACTTAACGATTTTTTGGAACGAGAAGTCAAAATAGGCATTCGCAGAAATAATAGAACGCACACTACGGATGAAGGACTTTTGTATCGAATGGAGATGCTGCGCCCCGCCAAACAACAAAACGGAAGCAGCGAAATCGCAACACTCCAGTTTTTAGTCAATTATTCAGGCATTACTATTCCAACAGAAACTTGGCTGCGCATGGGTGGCGATAGAAAACCACTTTACATCGACACGTTTGAAAAAAGCAAAACAATCCCTTGTCCAACACTCCGCTCTACGCAATTCAAAATATATTTAGCCACGCCCGCTGTATTTGAAGATGGCTGGCATCCACAGCGATTATTTTCCAAGTATAACCTGAAGTTACTAGCTGCGGCTACAGGGAAACCCACGCCCCTAGGAGGATTTGATATGAAAGCAAAACGTCCCAAACCTATGTTGCGAGCCGTAGCTGCTGGTGCAGTGTATTACGTAGAAGCAAATAGCTTGGAAGAAGCACAAAAGACCGCAAATGCCATACATAGACACACTGTTTCTGATTATAATTTAGCCCAGCAAGGCTTTGGAACTGCTTTTGTCGGTAATATCTAAATTAAGTGTGTGACCTCAGAAGGCATACACTCAACTTAAACTCAACATCATTGTCAACTTAAAAACAAACATAATATGATACGAAATTCCGCCCCCTTATTCTTGACTTGCGAAACGCCTTTACACGCAGGTAGCGGTGATGCTTTGGGTGTTGTCGATTTACCGATTCAGCGCGAACGGCATACTTCCTTTCCAAAAATAGAAGCTTCTAGTCTAAAAGGGGCTTTCCGAGAAGCCATTGAGGAAAAAATTATGACTACCATGTCAAGTGCAGAAGAAAAAGCAGCAGCGAAATCTTCTTTGAAAAAGCTAAACATTGTTTTTGGTTTTGATGAAAGTCCATTGCGCAATTTCTCGAAAGAAGAAATAAAAAGTTTGTTTCAAGATAAAAACGGAGGAGAACCCAAGACGGATTTTGCAGGTGCGATAGGTTTCACGGATGCACGCTTGCTGCTCTTTCCCGTTAAAAGTATGAAAGGTGTATTTGCTTGGGTGACTTGCCCACAAGTATTGCGCCGCTTGGAGACTGATATGAAATTGACAGATTCCTCTTTTGCTATCAAAGGATTGCCTAATCAAATCGAGGAAAATAAATGCTATAACCTAGGCGACGGGAAAGCATTGAAGATTAAGAATAATCACATTGTGCTAGAGGAGTACGCTTTTGAGGCGCAAGATGCGGCACTGAAAGTAGGCGAAACGGCTTTACAAAATTGGTTGGCGAATACTCTATTCGAGCCAGATAGCTATTGGCATCATAAGGCGCGAAATAGCATTATCCTACTTTCTGACAGCGATTTTAAAGACTTCGTCAATCTTTCCACAGAAGTCATTACACGTACCAAAATCAACAACAAAACGGGTACGGTGCAACAAGGTGCACTTTTCACAGAAGAGTACCTGCCCGCCGAAAGTATTTTATACACCGTTGTATTAGCCAATCCACAATTTGCGGAAAAACCCGAAATGAATGCGGTGCAGGTACTTGACTTTGTGAAAGACGAACTGCCAAAAGTGCTACAAATAGGGGGTAGCGCAACATTAGGTAAAGGAATTGTACGCATCTCATAGCTTCACCTTAAAGTGAGCTTGTGAACTCAACTAAAACAAAAATACAATATGTCAACCAACACTATAAAAAGCGTAGAACAAAAGCGCGCCAGTCAAGCCTATGAATATGCCAAGCAAGGACAAAAACTCGGTGCTTCACAAAAAGATGGAGAGGACAGCAACGAAGCCAAAGAATATAAATCATATACTAAAAAACTGGCTATGATGATAAAAACCAATGGCTTGGGAGCAACGATTGCTTTCGTGAAAGCAAAGTCCAGCAAAGCGGCTTATCGAAAACTTTACGAGCAGTTGAGCGGATGGCTAATAGAAGAATGTCCTGTCACCCATTTTCTGTTTGAAAATAAAGACAAAGAGCTAGTAGAAGCAGTCATTCATTTACCTTTTCACGAATATCGCACCGTGACTGTCGAGACTTTGGCTTTGATGGCTTGGGTCAGTCGTTTTGCGGAAGGATTAATTCAAGGAGAAAGCACAGAAAACAATTAAGATTATGGAAAAGGGTAAAATAAAAATAAGAACGAAGGATAGAAGAAAACTCACTATATCAGGAAAGCCTGTTCCTATACCTAAAGAGTTTGATACGAGCGGATTTTCTGTAGAAACCCACGATTGTGAAGTAGAAAGAGATGAAAATGGGGCAGTCATACGCATTGTAATTGATGGTGTAGATGTTCCGAAGTATGAACATATAGTTGATAAAAAGCAGAAAAAAAAGCAGGAAAAGAAAGCTGAAGAAAGCGCCCAGCAAGAACGTAAAGCTGCGCTAGAACAAGAGAAAAAAAGTGGAGATAGCTTTATGCTCTCAAAAGCTAGAGTTCCCATTGACACTAGGCAACTTTATTTTTGGGAAGGAGACAATTTTCATCTCAAACTCAATCGTTTTGCGCGCTTTGAAGCAGAAGAAAGTAAGTTTTACTTCTACAAAGCTCAAGAAAAAGAAATCCAAGCCAACTATGGCAGCACCAATTTCCAATCGCTGTTGGATCGGCAGCAACAAAATGCGCATACATTATTAGGAAAAGTAAGTGGTATCAAGCTCCAACCCGATTGGCGATTTATCGTGGGTTTAGGAGGTGCTTCTGTCTATGAAACCAGCATGACACTGCATCATATTTACGGCTTTCCTTACATTCCCGCAAGTAGTGTGAAGGGTATCCTGCGTAACTATCTGATCCAAACTCATTTTGAGCACGAAGGCGCAGCCATACAGAATGAAGACTTTTGCACGATCTTCGGTTGCCCAGCAAAAGTGGACATCGCACAAGCCAATGGCAGTAAACTTCCTTTTGCCTCCGACACAGGTGAAGCACAGCGAGGGCGTATCGTTTTCTTCGATGCTTATCCGACGCAAGCCCCTCAAATTAAGCCCGATATTATGAATCCGCACTATCCCGAATGGTACGGAGCAGGGAAAGCACCAGATGATACACAATCGCCCGTACCCATTTATTTTTTGACGGTAGAAAAAACGCCCTTCCAATTTCTGATAGGCTCAAAAACGATTTCCATGCAACACACTTTCTGGGGAAAGACCTTACTAGATTGGCTCAAAGAAGCACTAGAAGAAAATGGCATCGGTGCAAAAACCGCCGTAGGTTATGGGTATATGAAAACTTTAAGTTCAAGTCAAAATTCATAGGATGACCTCAAAGTCATTCTATGAACTCAAAAACAAGTATAATGAATTTCAAAAATTTCTATTTGGCAGGATTAGTAATCTTCCTGTTTCTACTAACTACTAGCCTAACTGCACAAGATACCACCCAACTAACACAAACTAGTACAGAGGCTATTCAAAAAACAGATGGCTTCTTCGAATGGGGAAATTTCTCTTTAGGAGCAATACTGGGTGGTGTCTTGGGTGGAATACTGTCATTCATCCTAACTTCTATATTTTTCAAAGGTAATATTGACAATAAAGTAGAAAGTAAAAAACTAGAGGTAGAAGAAACCTTTAAAACAAAAGCGAAAGATTTGGAGCAGCAATTTAGTCAGATCGTTAATGCGAAAAAGGAAAGTATAGAAAAATGGGTGAGAGATCACAATAAAGAAGATCAACTCATTAAGCATTGTAGAATTGCCATTTGTGGAGAATCGGATACTTCGATTGCAGAAGGATTACTAGCAAAAATTGGTTTTCAAGCCGACAATATAGTCACGGACTTAAATCTTCCATATGAAATTTTATTCATCAATAATCTAGAAGGTTCGCTTGATAAAGAAATATTACTGCAATACGTAAAAACCATGAATCCAAATGCGCTTGCTTTTCATTATACCAATAATCGAAGAGCGCATTATCCTACGGATGAGTTAATGCCAAAGACACTGCAAACCCGTGTCAATTTTGCTAATTCTTCGGCGCAGCTTTTTGGTAATTTATTGAATAGTATCAAGTTTAGAGAACGGCTGAAAGAATACGGGGATATTGGGTGACTTTGAGGTCATAGGAGATGACCTCAAAGTCATCCTATGAACTAATGATGTGAAAATGACTATCACTGCATGCGCTTTGGATGACAATCAAGCTTGAAGTTGCCCGTCATCAGAGCTTAAATTGAGGACGTTCGTCCTTAAAATTATCCAATTAACTAAAATAAACTTAACTAACAAAACCCACCCTCACACAATGAAAGAAGCAAAAAAAATCCATTTACAAGAAAAAGTGCTGCCCTTAGCACGCGAAATTAATCTACTCAACGCTACGATTGATCTGCCCTTGCGATTCGATCAAATCTCCGAATTTCGAGGAGCATTGATCGCAGCCGCGGGCAGGGAATACGACCTGCTACACAACCACCGCGAAGGCGACAAAAAATACGAATATCGCTATCCTTTGATACAATATCGGGTACATCGAGGTAGAGCCATGCTCGTCGGGTATCAAGCAGGAGCGGAAAGTCTACGCGCAGTGCTGCTAAAAGTACGCAACATCCAACTGAACAACAAAACAGTCCCACTCCGCCTCCATCAGCTACGAGAAAAAACCTACACGCTCCGCATGAGCGAACAGCCCCGCTACTACCGCCTCCAACACTGGCTGGCATTGAACCAAGAGAACTACCAAAAGTGGCTGGCACTAGACAACCTCCAAGACCGTATCTTACTCCTAGAGCGTGCTTTGAATGGACACCTGCTTTCCTTCGCTCAAGCTATGCAATGGCAACTCCCCGAACGCCTAGAGGTGCGCCTACGCGACCTCATCCAGCACAAAACGGTGAAGTATCACAATACCCCACTCATCGCCTTTGATGTCGAATATCGCGTCAACCTCAACTTACCACCTCTGATTGGACTGGGCAAAGCCAGCAGCCATGGTTTTGGTTGGCAGATTGGGAGTGTGGAGGAAAAGAAGCGGTAGTAGCCAGATGTCAAAATACACGTCATTATGCCCGACAATTTGAAGGCTTCTTCTATGAATAGCGCATTAAAAAAAATGAGGGTACACCGCAAAGGAGACATCATCAGTAAAGGAGCAAAAAGGAATTTTGGAATTAATTTTCGCTTTGATGGGCCAGACAAAATTATCATTCTGGACTTTCCTAAACCCCTCAATGCCATCCGAGAACACCTGATGCGAGAGCCACAATTCGTCGGGATGTTAGGAGGAGATGGTAAAATGAAAGGCGTGGATATACTCAATTCAGAAGCTTGGAGAAAAGCAGAACAGGAAGAGCTAGAAAATTTCAAAGCGACTATCTATGGACTAATGGATCGCGCTAGAATGGGAGAAGATCATAGTATCATTTCCTTTATAAATATCAATGATATTCCGCCAGAAAAGTAAAGCGAATCCTCTTGAAAATCAAGATTAGTTCTTTGACATCAAAAAAGTGTTAAGGAAATGTGAAATGCATCCTCATGATATTTCTTTTCCTATATTTGTACCATAAGTCGCTGTCTTTTAGTCATTTTTACAGTAGCCCCGTCGAGAAGTCTTTCATTTCTTAGGTGGATTGCGACCTACGGGTGAAGGAGTTTCGAACTTCTCTTGAAGGTCGAGAAGTCTTTCATTTCTTAGGTGGATTGCGACAATAGTAGTCAAAAGCATGATTATTCATTTCAGAGTCGAGAAGTCTTTCATTTCTTAGGTGGATTGCGACTATGGCTATCTGATGCAAAGTGCCAAAATTCATGTCGAGAAGTCTTTCATTTCTTAGGTGGATTGCGACACATATGGAAGTACTGGGCAAGACTCCTCAGTCGTCGTCGAGAAGTCTTTCATTTCTTAGGTGGATTGCGACTGTATTTCCTCTGTCATATGTCAACTCCAGTGTTATGTCGAGAAGTCTTTCATTTCTTAGGTGGATTGCGACTTTTTCGTTATTCATCCTTGATTTTTATCTGAGGTAAGTCGAGAAGTCTTTCATTTCTTAGGTGGATTGCGACCGAACTGACCCACGTTCGCACCAATCGGCACGAAGGTCGAGAAGTCTTTCATTTCTTAGGTGGATTGCGACATCTATTTGGACCGACATCTGGGGGCTTAAGTTGTCGAGAAGTCTTTCATTTCTTAGGTGGATTGCGACGGCTTTGGATGCGGTCTTGCAAACTTGCTCGAATGGTCGAGAAGTCTTTCATTTCTTAGGTGGATTGCGACCCGATTGCTTCGATCTGTACTTGCAGCAAGTCGCGGTGTCGAGAAGTCTTTCATTTCTTAGGTGGATTGCGACCCATTGCGAGCTATCTATTTGGACCGACATCTGGGGTCGAGAAGTCTTTCATTTCTTAGGTGGATTGCGACGAAACACTGCGTTCACAGACGCAAACCATGCCTTGTCGAGAAGTCTTTCATTTCTTAGGTGGATTGCGACTACTTTGTTCGGCAATGGGAGTGTAACAGCAGCGGTCGAGAAGTCTTTCATTTCTTAGGTGAATTGCGACTCCGTTGCATTGGCCATGGGAAATAATGACCTATGTCGAGAAGTCTTTCATTTCTTAGGTGAATTGCGACCCGTTGTAGTTACAGTGGTCGTCAGAGTATCCGTCGTCGAGAAGTCTTTCATTTCTTAGGTGAATTGCGACCTGCAGATCTTCTGACATATGGACATTATATTTTGTCGAGAAGTCTTTCATTTCTTAGGTG